>DAIDJC010000276.1 GCA_027451565.1 Limisphaerales bacterium
AACGGGCTGCCAAACCCGGGCGTATGGTCCCGGAGGGATTGTCGAAGAGGGCTTTGATGCGTGCCAACCCGCTTGCGGCATCCACCACGGGTGAAATAAAACTGATCTGGGCATCCACCGTGCATCCGCCATCCACCTCAATTTTTACCTTTTCCCCCAGATGAAGGCGTGAGACGGCCAGCCCATCCATGTGGCCCACAAAAAAACAGCGGGTCGTGTCCACCAACCGCACCAAGGGCTGGTAAGGCGCCACTGCGGCGCCGGGTTTGAGCAGCACCTCAGTGATGACACCGGAAAACGGAGCCTTTAAAGCCCGGTCCGCCAACTGTTGAAGGGCTGTCTGGTATTCCGAGGCGGAAACCCGGTACTGGGCCTCCGCCTTCGTCAGGTCCTCGTGGCTGACAGATTTCGTGGTTTGCGAAAGTTCCAGGGTGGATTGATACACCATTTGGTCCTGATCCATCACCGCTTTGCGCCGTTCTACTTCAATTGCCTCAAGGTTTTTATCCAACTCAAGGATGACCTTGCCCTTGGGAACATAGTCGCCTTCCTTGTAAAGCTGGACATTGATGATTCCCGGGTCGGCCAGTCCCAAGGTGACGTCCATGTAAGGTTCGGTAATGCCCGCCACCTCCAATGGTTGGGCCGCCAGCGGCAGAAGACCCGCCATTATTGCGACCAGGAATGAAATGAAAAATTTGGACATGGTCAGGTCAAAAAGTTGAATTGCTCTTCTGGACGCCAGCCAGGAAATTGTCCGTTTGAACCTTTAACTGATTGCGGGTCACATCCATATTGCGCTCCTTGAGAAGGGTTCCGCTGGCAATTTGCAATTCCAGGCATGAGCAGGCGTATTGCACCTGGGCATTGGCCAGTTCCTGGCGTGAATCCAGCAGGTCTTCCTCCACCTCGAGGACCTTGTGGCCATCCACGCTGCCCGCCTTCAATCGTTCCAGTTCGGTTTTCAAAAGTGTTTCGTTGTAATGCACCACGGTCTGGCAACTCAATGTGCTTTGCTGCCATCCACTGACTTTATGCATGGCGGTGGCAAGGTGGTTCCCAATCTCCTGCTGCACGTTTTTGAGGTTCATATAAGCCTCCTGCAGGCCCAGCTCCTGGGCGTGAAGCAAATTGCGGGCCTTGATGTTGCCACCCATGGGCAGGATCAATTCCAAACCCACCGACCAGGACGGATACTGCTGCTGAGCCGCAAGTTCCCAGGAGGAGCCCGGGGAAAACCCAAGCCCGTTGTATCCGTAGGCCCCCTTGAAATCGAGTTGGGGCAAAACCTGGTTTTTGGCCACGCCCACGCGCACTTCCTCCTGCCTCACTTTTTGCAGTTGGATGAGATAGTCAGGGTTCAGGGTTAGGGCCCCCTCGGCTGCGTCAAAAAACGAAACCGCGCCATTCGTTTCCGGCGGCGAATCCGTGGCATTCAACGTGGGCTGATTAGCCCCGGTGTACCATGGGAAAAGGGCCCCGCCTGCAAGGGATTGCATGGAGCCCACGGCATCGTAATAACTCTGGAGCGCCTCATTACGCTTGGTTTGTCTCAATGCCAGTTCAGACTGGGATTCCATCACATCCAGCTCGGAACCTTGACCAGCCAGAAGTTTTTCCCGGGTGTCATCCAGCACTTCCCCGGCCACCGCCACCGATTGGTCGAAAAACCTCAGTTGTTGCTGGGCAAAATACAGGTTCCAGTACGCGCTTTCCGCCCTCGAAAGGGTGAGCATCAACTGATGGCGATATTGTTGAAAGGCGATTTCAGAATCCATCGCCGCCAATCGCAACTCCGCCAGGGTCGGAGTAAATCCACCATCCTTGAGCAGGGGTTGGCTGAAAGTAAACCCCACAAACGTCACAAATTGACGTGTGAAGTTATTGGTGGTTATGGTGAGGGGACTAGCCGACGCATTGTTGTAAAAATCGCTCAGCGAATAGCCAAGGCGGATTTTGGCGCCGGTCGGCAGAAGCGATTCCACCCCGCTGTCATAAAGGTTGTTTTGCTCGGAAAAGGAGGGCTCTCCCAACAGCGCCGCCTGTTGTTGGACGTCATTGGTGCGCTGGTTGATCACGTGCTGAACAGAGGCCTCCAAAAGTGGTTCGAAGGCCCCATGGGTGCTCTTTTCCTTGCGGTGACTCACTTCGGTTTCGATCATCTGGGCCTGCAATTCCTCGTTCCGATGCAAAACCAATTGAAGAAATTGATTCAGGCCCAAGTTGACCGTCCCGGCTTGGTTTGCGGGGGAGCCTGCCAAGGCCGTAAAACCGGCCAGCCCCACCCCCAGCGCCAGTGATGCCCCCGCCGTGTTTAAAATCCTGATTAGCTTGAACAAACACATTTTGAAACCTGAATGGGCGTCACACTAGCACGACTCAAGAAAAGGAGGCAACCCTTTTGCATATATTGTGTTGAAAATGCCAAATTTGGCTCTGATACCCACACAGCCGCGTCAACCGCCCTTATTCCAGGAAAAGTAGTCGGGATTGACAAAATTCTGAAAAGCTTGGGCCATTTCAGGCGGCAGCCGCCGGAGTTTCTCCCCGCACGTGGTGCAGGCATGAAACGTTTCCGCCTCTAAAACAAGCCTTCCAGACTCGGTAAAAATGCGGTGGCCAAAATGAATGCGCACGCGGTCCATCCGAGTGGGGCACACTTCCAGGGTCAGTAAATCATCGTAGCGGGCCGGCGCCCGGTAGCGCACGCGGGCTTCTATCACCGGGAAAATGGCATCCACTTCCTGCCAGGCTTTCACCGTGGTGCCCAGGCTGCGGATAAACTCGCCCCGGGCAAACTCGAGAAAATCAAAGTAACGGGAATGGTACACATGGTTGCCCACGGTACACTCTGCGTAGATCACCCGGTGAAGACATCGGAATGGTTCTGCCATGGATACAAATTAGGGTCGCGTTGGGGCGCTTGAAAGCACAAAACACCCCCCGCAGCGCAAAGGTTTCAAGCCCGCATTAAAATTCCAGTTGCACCTTGCCCAAGTCAGGTTATGTTCATTGTGTGGCGGGTGTGGTCTCCCTAGGACCTGCCAAGCCCTAAAAAACGGCAATCATAAGTCAAAAGCATGGCACTCACCAAAGTCAGTTCCTCCATTCATTTTGGCTCACATACCGCAAAACTGGGAGGGGGCGGCGAGCCGGCCACCGGTCGTTGGGTTCCCAACGCCGATGTTTACATCACGGAGGGCGGGTTGGTGGTCAAAGTTGAATTGGCCGGCATGCGGAGCGACAGCCTCGAAATCATTGTGGAGGGAAACCGCCTCCGTATCAGCGGCGAACGGGAGGATTGCTGCCGCCCATCCAGTTGCAATTTTGTCATCATGGAAATTTCCTACGGTCCCTTTGAGACCGCCCTTGAAATTCCGCCCGAGTATGACCTGAGTCTGGCCAAGGCGGTTTATTTGAATGGTTTTTTGCGCATTGACGTGCCCGCCGCAAAATCCGGCCAGGGCAAAACCAAAAAGGTCCCCATCAGTGAAGGTACATGACCCGGATTGAAGCCGCCCGGCAAATGACCACTTCAAGGATGGAACGATGACCACACCCTCGTCAGAAACCGAGTTTGTCAGCATCCTTGATGAACCCGGAAAGGCGGAGCAGTCCTCGCGCGTTTCTGCCCGTTCACTCCCGGAGCTTCTGCCGGTCCTTGGCCTTTCTGATATCGTCATCTTCCCGGGCGCCGTGGTCCCACTCCTGGTGGAGACTCCGCCCAGTCTCAAGCTCATTGACGATCTCGTGGCGGGTGACCGCCTCCTGGGTGCCGTCCTGCAACGCAAAGCCGAAGTGGTCGAACCCGGTCCCGAGGACCTGCACACTGTGGGCTGTGTCTGCAGGCTGGCAAAAACTGAAAGCGCTGTGTGTGCCGTGCAGCCAGTCTCACCTGTCAATAGTCATGCAGTGTGATCTCCACAGCAGCTGGTAGCACAAGCAGTATGCATGCTCTTTGTGTTGTGCAGCCACTTTCTCCTCTATTT
>DAIDJC010000277.1 GCA_027451565.1 Limisphaerales bacterium
AACGGACCGATGTGGCCGGCCTTTTTCAAGTCCTTTTCCAGGCGCTCAAAAAGTTTGGCGTACAGAGCCATGCAGCGGATGGCAAGGTCGGGTCTCTCCGGGAATGCGGCGAGAACGGAGGCCGGAATCTGGCGCGAATGACCCGGGGTGGCCGTATTGGCCACAAACTGTCCGCGCGCATTCGTGAACAGACTGGTGTAACCGCACAGACGAAGACCATCTGGAGACATCTCGAGTTGCGCGGAAAAATCCGTCACACGATCAAGCCAGGGTTCCACCACCACGGCCTGCCCATGGCAAAGGTGTCGTTTGAGCCACTGGATCTGGTTGGGCGTGGGTTGCGGTTCAAAAAGTCGAATGGTGTTGGAACCCGCAGCGCCAAAATCAGCTTTGATGACCACGCGGTGATGGTGGCCCGCGCGAATGTGGGCCACGGCTTGAAGGGTCTCATCCACCGTGGCGCAGGTTTGTCCTGCCACGTTTGCGGGGCAAAGCCATGGCTCATGAATTTCAATTTCCCCTAGGAACGACCGCAACCAGCGAGCGCTCCACGTTTTCGAGTAGAGTTCCGCAATCCCGGGATGGAAGCTTTGTTCAGGTGTCCTGGTTTCAGTCGCAAGCTGCTTCATCAGGGGGGTCAGGAGGGCCACGCTGTCCGGTGCCCATGCCCATGGCCGCAACCGCCCCAGTTTCCGGGTGGTGAGATGGGCCAGCTTGGACCGCGGCACAAATTCAGGTAGTGGCAGGCCTGCTTCCTGAATGCTGACCCGGAAGGCCACCGAAGGCGGCGATTCCACCAGAACGATGTCATCCTGTCGGCACAAAAATTGTGGCAGGTTTTCCAAATCCAAAGCCAATTGGGCGAGTATGCGCGGCGGCTGGTGACCGGGGCCATGTGCGATGAAAGCCTCAGCCAAGGGATTGAACCAGAAGACATTTGGAGTGCGGCCTTTCGACTGGGAATAAACATTGAGATTGGCAATGAAGGTCTCGTCCAGGCCTGCCGCGCGGCGGCCCTCCATGTTCAATGTCAGTCCCTTGGCCCTTTGGGGCGAGAGAGGGAACTTGAGTTGCCTGCAAAAGGCGTCCCAATCGCTTTCACCCGGGTTTTTCCATTTTCGAAACCAGCGCAGCCCGTAAGCCACATGGGCGATTTCATCCTGGTAAATGCCATGGAGCAGGTTCGCGGTGGCGCGGTCTCCCACGCGCGCAAATGCAGTGGAATAGTGCCGCGCAAAATCCAGATTGGCTTGTTCAAAGGTGAGGCTCAGGCTGGTGACGTAGTCGAGGGGATTGGCCATGGGCGAAACCATGCGCCAGAAATACCCGCTCAACGGCAGTGCGCCGAAATGAATTCCACAGTCCCGCATCCGTTCAATATAGAGGCGTGTATGGGCCTGTTCATCCTGCAGGGTGCGCAGCACGCCCAGGCGAAAAGCCGGCGGGGCATCTGGAAACTTTAAAAGGACGAGGGCCATCAACTCGGTGGCCAGCAGTTCATGGTTGGCAAAAAAGTGCAACAATTTTCCACGGTGCTCCTCCTTTTCAAGGTGGGCAACACCGGGAAAGGAATCACGCCCCTCCCCGATTTTTTTAAAACGCAGTTCCGGCGGCCGTCCAGGCAGGTTCGGGGTGGTAACAGCAGGTCCGGGGTTCTGGTCTGTGATGGGTCCGGGAGACTGGAGTTTATCCTCCAGGGTGGTTCCAAACAATACCTGCGCGGCAAATTCCCTCAATTCCATGAAGACCCAGAATGAGCCTGCCCATTCCGATCGTCAATGGCGTTTGCCCCGCCAAGCCAGGGGGCTCGAAAGAATAGAACGGGGCTCAGGCAACTTTGGCTTTGATTTTTCTGCCTAAAACCTGTGTGCGGTTGAGCCTGGATATGATCGCAAAGGCATGCTCTGCGGAAACATCCATGAACAGATGCTTCTCGCGCACGTCCACCGTGCCAACCACCTTGCCGGGGAGTCCCGTTTCCCCCGCCACCACGTTGACCATGTCAATGGGTTTGACACCATGCTCGGACCCAATGCCCACCCAAAGCCGTGTCTGTCCTGTGGGGGTGGCGCGGCTGTGCCGCACTTTGGCCGCGCCCGCTGCCGGCTTGGGAGCGATGGCTCCTGCATTTTCTGTTTTCGGGCCGGATACACGCACGGAGTCCATGATCTCAGCGTCTGAAAAGGTTTTGTCAGGCGCCTGTTCCACGTGGGCAGGAGGGGCCTGTGGGGAGGGAACAAAGGTGGGGGACGCCGGCGCCGCTGGTTTCGCGGGCCGCATGAGGCCAGGCATGGGCGTGGTGGGGCTGACAGGGCGTTCCCCGGTGCCTTTTTGTGCCTGATCCTTCTGTTTCCAAGGTGGCGCGGAAGACCTTTCCGACCCGCCTCGATCATTTCCAAAACGTTCGCGCGGCCTGGACTCCGCCCTGGGGCTGGCGTCATAGGATTGGGGTTCGCGCCTGGGCCTGGTGGCCGGGCCTGGCGGACGGGGTGGATTTGCCGGTTCGCGCGGGACATTTCTCACCGCTGCCGCCTCGTCCGTTTGCAGGTGATGTATCAAGGCTGAGGCTATGTCGGTGGAATTAAATCCCTCTTCCAATAACCTTTCGATGATGTGGTCCTGCCGTTTGTATTGACCCGCAGCCAGCGTGGCGCGCACCTTGTCCAGGAAAAAGCTCTCCCTTGCCTCGTGCACCTCCTCTGCCGTGGGGATTTTGGCGCGTTGGATCCGCATGTTTGTGAAGCGTTCGATGTTGCGGATTTGGAACAGCTCACGGCCTGAGGCAAAAGATATGGCCCGCCCTGCCCGCCCTGCCCGCCCGGTGCGTCCTATGCGATGCACATAATCCTCACCGTCATACGGGAGATCATAATTGAAAACCACCTGGACATCATCCACATCAATGCCCCGAGCGGCAATGTCCGTGGCCACCAGAAACTCCAGTCCTGACTTGCGAAACTTTTGCATCACGCGATCGCGCATGGCTTGTGTCATATCCCCATGCAGGCGGTCGGCAAGATAGCCTTGCGCTTCCAAGGCCTCCACCAAGTCATCCACCATCCGCTTGGTGTTGCAAAAAATGATGCCCAGCTTCAAATCATGAATATCAATGAGCCGCGTCAACAGCTCCACCTTGTAGCGGCGGTCCACCTCGTAATAAACCTGCTCCACCGTTGGCACGGTCATGGCCCGCTGTTCCACTTTTACATTGATGGGTTCGCGGGAGTGATGTTCGATCAATTCCCGGATCGCTTTGGGCATCGTGGCAGAAAAGAAGACCGTCTGCCGGGTGGCGGGCGCAGCTTTCAGGATGGTTTCAATATCGTCTCGAAATCCCATGTTTAACATCACGTCCGCCTCGTCCAGGATCACCAAGCCGGTTTGTTCCAGGCGCAGGGTGCCCCTCCGCATATGGTCCATTACGCGCCCAGGCGTGCCGATCACGATTTGGGCTCCCTGCTTCAGTCCCCAAAACTGGCGCTCATAGGATTGCCCGCCATAAATGGGCAGGGCAGTAATGCCCCGCTTGAAGAGAGCCAGTTTATGCACCTCCTCGGAAACCTGCACCGCCAGTTCGCGTGTGGGACACAGGATCAAGACCTGAACCGCGCGCAATTCCGGCTTCACTTTTTCAATGGCAGGAATGGCAAAGGCGGCTGTTTTGCCCGACCCCGTCTGGGATTGTCCCACCACATCTTTCCCGGTCATGAGCACGGGAATGGCCTCGGCCTGAATGGGCGATGCCTGTTCAAAGCCAAGCTTGTCAATGGCTTTCAAAAGTTCGGTCGAAAGGCCAAGTTCTGCAAATCGTTTTGTGGTCATGAATGGTTTTTCCTGCAAAGACCATCCTAAACATATTCAACCTGCAAAGGGAGACAAATCTTGATCTCAAAAGGGAACCCCACGGCCAATTCACGAAACGGTTTGGAAGCTTGGATGACGGGCATGGAGGCAACGGATG
>DAIDJC010000278.1 GCA_027451565.1 Limisphaerales bacterium
CGGCGCTTTGAATCCAGCCATAAAATTTGCCTTGGTCTATGACAATGTCAGCTCCTCCACGCCGCAGGTGGCCATTCGCATCACCAATCCCGGGGCTTTGCCGCGAGAATTCAACCTGGAACTGCTCGTGCCCGGCAGCGCCACGGATAAGTTTGACCTGGCATTGTTGGATTCCACCGGCAATGCGGCCTCGGGTGTGAGCAACATCGCCGTCCAAGGTGACCTCCTCAACAAGCTCACCGCTCCGGAACTCGCCCTGTTTGCCAATCTCACTGCCGCCAGCCGTGCGGGCGTGGTCCTGCCAGCCGATTCCATCACCGGCTTGGAAGTGAGTGGACAATTGCCCATTGGCGAGGTGGACGTGGCAGGAATCGAGGGGCTTGCCTTTGCCGTCCTTACCACCGCCGCCGGCGCTCCCATCTCCGTGGGCACCCCGCTGGGACAGGGAAGCTCACTCTATACACTCCTGGGTGACACTCCGGTTTTGAATTCTGCAAATGATGCCTTCCTCATTCCCTTTACCCAGGTCGGCGGGGTTCGGCTGTACGCACATGACGATACAAATGCCGATTTCAACTGGGTCATGACTCTTTCCGTGGAGGGAAATACCAACCTGCCGGTCATGGCCACCGTGCAAATGGCGCCCAGCAAGGTGGCCGGTGTTAATCCTCTGGTTTCAAGCATCGTCTTGAATGGCGCGGATGGCTCGGTGAATAGCTCGGTGTCGGTTGCCAGCCTGACCAGCACCGGCAGTTTGGGCGATGTCACCATCTCGGCCTTGGGCGGGGCAACGGTGGATAATGCCCCGGGATTGGGCAATGTGACCGCCCCGAATATTTTCGGAAGCATCAGCGTGATCTATGCGGGTATTTACGGTGTGATTCAGACCACCTCGGGCGACTTGGGCCAGGTCATCGCCGGTTCAAATGGCCTGATCACATCAGTGACCTCGATTCATGCGGGTGGATCCATTACTGGACAGATCATCAGCCGCGGGAACCTGGTGAGCTCCATTTCCACCAATGGCGCCTTTTCGGGAGTCATAGCAGCCCAGGGAGATTTCGGTGCCATTCAACGGACTGGCACCGGGGTTGCCGTTACCAGCGCCACCCACTCTCTCAGCCGCTTTGGCGGGCTGCAGGTGGCGGGGAATGACAGCGGTCAAATCATTGTCTTGGGGAATGTGTTTGGCGATATCACCGTTAGCGGCATCATGACCGGCCGCCTGGCTGTTTCAGGCCAGTCTGTCTCCGGGTTGACTGCATCCCGCATGGGCATTTTGGGCAATGTCACCGTGGGATCCTTTGGATCCGCTGCCGCAATTATTTCTGAAGGATTGGTTGGGGATGTCACCGGTGGCACCTCGGTTTATTTGGGTGCTCCTGCGGGCTTTGTGGCCGCCGGTGGCGCGGTGAACTTGCGCTCCACCACTTTGCACGCCGGCCTCCTTCTCGCCAGCGCGTCCGGCAATAACCTTCTGGCATTGCAGGCGGTTTTCACTAACAACAATGCCGTGCTGCTGTTCGATACCGGGGGCACGCTCGCCGGGTTGAATCTTATTGAACTGGACCTGGCCAATATCAAGGATAATGGTGGCGTCCTGGGTGGAACGGTGGTTTAATGGCCTTGGAAAATGAATCAGTTTCACGGCGTATTATACCCCGTTAATTCAATTTATTATTCATGAAACTTTCACGCGCACTTGCCGTGGCCGGTTTCCCGGCCTTTTTGGGCTTGTCCAGCCAAGCCCAATGCACCAATCAGTTGGACCGCTTCTATTTCGGCCTTGGCGCTGGCGGATCTTTGGAGCAGCCCCTGTCCATCAATTCCAGCGCTTTTGGAAACAGTGGCAACGTGCAGATCAAGCCGGGCATTCGCGGGGATATCCACCTGGGCTGGAATGTTTCGCGCAGTTTCTCCACCGAATTGCAGACCGGCATTCTGTGGAATTCCATTGATAACATCGCGGGTAACACCGTCTCAGCGGATATTTATCAGGTGCCGGTTCTGGCCAATGTCCTGTATCATCCTTTTCATGGGGCCTTTCAGCCGTTCGTGGGCGTGGGTTGTGGCGCTGCCATGACCACCTTTGACTCGGCTAATATCCCTTTGATGCCGGTGAGTTACACCGCCTCAGATTGGACCTTCGCCTACCAGGCACAACTCGGTTTCAGCTACAAAGTCACAAGCTCCTTTTCCGTGGGGCTCACATATGAATTCCTGGGAACATCTGCTCATGACTGGAGTTCCAACGGGGAACCTTTGAAGACGTCCGGAACTCTCAGTCACTCCATCGTGGCCGCCTTTGTCTGGGAATTCTGATTTTTGCCGCCCTCGGGCGGGTTTTCTGACCATCCATTTTATGCGCACCAGGGCCGGACATGTTCTTGTTCGCCGCCGGTCTTGCATTGCGCTCCTGCTCCTTTTATCCCTGGCATGCAATTGTTTTTCCCAGCTTTCCAACCGGGTATGGGTCGCTTCCTACGGTGGGTCCCCCACCCCCAGCAGTGACGTGGGGGTTCTCAATCTTTTTTCGGATGGCAATGGCAATGCGGTCAACCCATCTGTTCCTGTGGATTGGCTCTCCCAGACCAATTTCACCAGCTTTGCCTCGCCTTTCGATGTCGCCGTGGATCCCGCAATGGGAAAGGTGTTCGTGCTGGACAACAATGTTTTTGGCGGTTCGCCTGCTTATATTTATGCCTTTAACTTGGCTGGGGCACCCGCAATGGTCGCCGCCAGCGCCCAGGCGGTGTACACCATGCCCGTCCCGGCGGCTGACCAAGGCCTGGGCACCACCCCGCTGATCTCAGGCATGGCTTTGGATTCCTCGAATCATTGCCTGTACTTTGTGCAGAGGGATGTTTCCACCCCCACCAACTCCTTCGTGGGGCGGTTGGACTTGGGCTCCAGTGAATTGACGGATGCCAGCGCCACGAATTTCGGTTCTCCTCTGGTTCATGAGTTCTATGTGGCAGGACTTCCAGGGCAGGGTGCAATTTCATTGTGTGGCACCAATCTGTGCCTCGGGGCGATTAATAGCTCCACGGGTAATGCTGGCTTGTACATGGCTCCAATGGATGGCAGCGGTTCCTTCCAGGAATTGGTGGCTGTCTCTCGTAATGACCCGTCCTTTACCAACGGATTGATTGCTGGTGTGCTGGGGGACGCGGCTGACCAGCGGATTTATTATCTCACATGGAATGCAGGGCTTTTAAATGGCCACTATGATCTCTCCAAAAATGCCTTGTGGATGTATGACCTCGCCCGGCAGACCAATGTGCTGATCGCTTCAGGCTTTCCAGGTTATCCAGACAATATGGCGGCGGATTTCAGTAATGGGCGGTATTATTTCACACTCGGCAGGGATGGCACGGGTGAGGTGCCGCAGACGAACCGTCAGGCGGTTTACAGCGGATTGCTTGGCTCCAGCCTTCCGCCACAGGCCGTCTTCTTTCCCTCATTATCCGGCCAGGATGTCAATGGCAGTCCCAATGCCGGCATGGTGGCTTTGCAAGGAATTTTCGTGGAGGATGCCCCATCCCTTTCAGGCCAGGCCAACGCCATCCGCCTTTCCGGGTCCGCACCCACTCTCCTTTGCCCCCAGATCGTTGCCGCTGACCCATCATCAACCCTTTTGAGCAGCGCGTCTGTGGCCATCACCGGCGGTGGTTTCGCCGGTGACGGAGATGTCCTGGCCGCAGCCACCAATGGAACCTTGATAACCTCCCAATTCAACCCAGCCTCTGGCACCCTCGTCCTGGCGGGCATGGACTCCGTCGCCCACTACCAGCAGGTTTTGCGGACTGTCTCCTTCGCCGGTTCCAGCCAGGCTTCCGCAGGGGGCCAGTTGTATCCCATTCGGTCTTTCAACTGGACTGTTTCTGATGGTGGCATGACCAGCGCCCCGGTGTCTTCCTCCGTAACTTTACTGGCTGGGCCAGTTCCAGCCAC
>DAIDJC010000279.1 GCA_027451565.1 Limisphaerales bacterium
GGCTCGAGTACCATCGGTTCTGCTCACGGTCAAATCCAAGCAATGGAAATTCAACCACCCAAAGAAAATGATAGGGACAGCCATCCATCTCCAGCTTGCCCTGCGCTTTCAAAACTTCTGCACAATACAACCGTATCTTGCCTAGTATTTCACACGCGTTCAGCCATTGGTCCGCCGCAAACAGGATCAAGTCGCCCTCCGAAATTTTCAGTTTGCTTGTCAGCGCCTGCTTTTCAGCCTCGCTAAAAAATTTCACAATGGGGGATTTCCACTCGCCATTTTCCACCTTGATGTAGGCCAGACCCTTGGCGCCAAAGCTTTTGGCATACTCCGTCATGGTTTCAATCTGACCCTGGGTGGCTCCCGCCATTCCCTTGGCATTGATGGCTTTTACCACCCCGCCTGCGGCGATGGCGCCGCTGAAAACCTTGAAGGAGCTTCCCTTGAAATCATCAGAGAAATCCACCAACTCCATCCCAAACCGGGTGTCAGGTTTGTCTATGCCATACCGGTTCAATGCCTCTTCAAATGAAATTCGTTTGAAAGGCGTGGGAATGTCCATGCCCAAAGCCGTTTTCCAAAGTCGTTTAAGCAAGCCCTCAATCAGTTGGTAAATGTCCTCCCGCTCAATAAAACTCATCTCAATATCCACCTGGGTGAATTCCGGCTGCCGGTCTGCACGCAAGTCCTCATCACGATAACAGCGGGCAAGCTGGAAATATTTCTCAACTCCCGCCACCATCAGTATCTGTTTGAATTGCTGCGGCGATTGGGGGAGGGCGTAAAACGTGCCCGGCTCGCGCCGGTTGGGCACCAAAAACTCGCGGGCGCCTTCAGGCGTGGACTTGAACAGCGTCGGTGTCTCCACCTCCAAAAAACCCTGTTCATCCATGAATTGACGCGTGGCAATAGCCACCTTGGACCGCAGACGCAGGTGCCTCGCCATTTCCGGGCGGCGTAAATCCAAATAACGATATTGAAGCCTCAATTCCTCGTTCACCTTGCTCGCCACCTCGGGATCATCCACCGGAAATGGCAGGACTTCCGCCATGTTTAAAACGGTCAGTTGAGTCACCGCCACTTCAACTTCCCCCGTGGCGATTTTGGCGTTGCCTGTGCCCGCAGGCCTTTGCTGAACGGTGCCCGTCACCGATACCACGCATTCGCTCCGCAATGCGGATGCCCGGTCAAATACCTCGCGAGTCAGCCGGGACGGATCCAAAACCGTCTGGGTGCGCCCTTCACGATCGCGAATGTCCAGAAATATCAACCCACCAAGATCGCGCCGGGAATGGACCCAGCCGGCCAAGGTGACTGTTTGCCCGCTGTGAGACAGGCGCAACTCGTTGCAATGATGTGTGCGTTTCATTTTGGATTAGGCATCCACCTTTTCGTCATGGACCACCTCTCAGTGAACGATCCACGATGAAAAAATGAATGGGCAGTATGCCAGACCCGGCGGGATTTTCAACGAAAAGCAGGAATAAAAACAATGGCGAATTTTAAACATCCGGGAGCGCCATAGCTGCGACATTTTTGTAGATGCACAGATCAAAGATTTGCTGAGCACCGCTTTGGCGCCAGCACATCTATTGAAGTGGGTCAGCCAAGGACCAAACCGGGTTTATGGCCATGGATACACTATCCTGTAGGACGGACACCCCCCACCCGGCGTTCGCCAAACCATCATGGTCTTAATCCCGTTGGACCCTCCATGCCAGCCGGCAATTTCAAACACCTAAAAAACCGGACTTCTATGATTTCCTCACTCCGCCAGCCAAGCGCGGGAGACGAGGAAACGCATACACCCATGCAAATGAACGGCAAAAATTTGCCAGCACCTTTTGTCAGTTCTTGACCCTCCATTTTGGCATCCTGTCCATGCCGTTAATCCTGTCTCAGTTTATTACTTTTACCTGCATTTCCACGGGATCCCTGTCTTCAAACATCTCCCAGCCTTTCAGACCTCTCCAAAAACGGCTGGATAAGCCGACGAAATCCGCACGTAAAATTCATGCCTCCGAAAAAGCCCTCAGAAAATCAGGCCAGATCAATGTTTTGCTTAAAACACAGATTGTGGATGGACACAAAAAGTGAACCTCCCCGAAGCATTGGCCGGCATCACCTTTCAGGGTTTTAAGCATAAATTTAGAGCAAGGGGCGACGAAGGAACATGGCCGCCAGACCCCGTCTTTACTGGCACATCCCAACGGTACCGGGCGGCTTGCCATTTTCCATCAAAAATTCTCAGGCAGGTTGAACACGCCCGCCAAGTCAATTTGTTCCAGAATCACCCCGCATAAGATCAAAGTCATGGCCAGGTAAAACGTCGGGGTGATGGCCTCGTGTAGGGTCAGGTGAACCCAGACGCAGGTGGTGACAGGAATCAGGTTGTTGAACAACAGCACCCGACTGGCGGGCCAGACCCGCAGGGCATTGTTCCAAAAGGCGTAGGGGACAACGCCCCCAAACAAAATGCATAGCGACATGACCAAAACCTGGTCCTGGTGAATTTCAATGGGCTGAAATGCCAACTCTGTGATTGCCAGCGGGGTCAGGACAAGACCGGCCATCCACATCGAATGAGCCGCAACCTCAAGGCTGTTGACGCGGGCGGCAAGCCACCGACTTTGGCGGCTGTAAAATGCCCAGACAAAACTGGCACCCAAGGCGCACATTTCGCCCAAGAGACTGGTCTGATGCCGGGCGCTCAAGGTAGGCCAAAACAGCGCCAGCACTCCAACCACCGCTATAAACGAGGCGATGTACCTACGAACACCGACCCAGGTCCTTGCTGGAATCCTTTCAAAAAGCAGCGCCCAGACAGGCGACGCCCCAAGGCAAAGCGCCACATGGGAGGCCGGCACAAGCCGCAAAGCCCAATTGAAAGTGATGGTGTAAACGGCCAGACTCAACCCACCCCGCAAAAAAAGCTGTACCATCAAAGTTTTGGAAATCGGCTCGAAACGACCCAAAAACGGGGTGAAACGCAGCAGCGCCAAAAGTATTGAGCCTGCCAAGCCAAACCGCAGGCAGCCTGTAAAAACCGGCGGCCAGTGGCCAAGCAGCCATTTGGTGCCAGCATTGTTTCCACCCCATAAAACAACCACCAAAATCAAGCCCATGCCAATGGCGCTGTCTTCCTTCCTGTTTGACACCGCGCGAGATTAAGGGATGTGTCCAGGGAAGAGAATGGAATTTTATTTGACCCATCCATCCAATTTTTTAGGTTTATGGCATGAAACATTCCCCGGGATTTCTAAAATTAGTGGCCGAAGCCCAGACTCGCGTCCGGGAAATCAGAGTGGACCAGGCTCGCCACTGGCTCAAGGACCACCCCAACGCCGTGCTGGTTGACGTAAGGGAGGAATCCGAATGGAAATCAAGCCATGCCGGGGATGCGGTCCACCTCGGAAAAGGAATTTTCGAACGGGATATTGAAGCCCGTTGGCCCAATCCCCAGACGCCGCTCCTACTTTATTGCGGCGGCGGATTCCGCTCCATTCTCGCTTGCGATGCCGCCCAGAAAATGGGTTATGGCAACGTCTTCTCCCTGGCCGGCGGATTCAAGGCCATGAAAGAAGCTGGATGGCCCTTGCAGTCTGATGGGCAGTGAATGCCCCCCCCGAAAATATTTTTCAGCCGGAGGTGGATTTCAAAAGCTCGACAACCCGGCCACTCTCTGACATTTTGTTTCGGTCAGGGCCCATGGAATGCGGACTTACGAACCCCGCCAGGGCCGGAAGGCAGCAACGGCAGTTTGCTCTGCGTCTGCCGTGGTAGCCCTGACATTTTGATTTTCATGAAATTGCAGGTTGTCACGAGTCTGACACAGGTCGTTCGCATGATTTGCCACATGGGCATTTTAAATCTTTCAATTTAAATTTTCATGTCCTACCAGGTCATTGCACGAAAAT
>DAIDJC010000280.1 GCA_027451565.1 Limisphaerales bacterium
GCCGAATTCGAAACATGCCGCGAATGGGTGCGGCAGTTTTTGCGGCGTGAAGTGCGTCCCTTGGTGGATCCGGCTTGCCAGCGCATCAATGGGGAATTGCGCCTGGTGGGCACCGGTGGCACCACCAGCATCCTGGCCCGGGTTGATCAAGGCTTGGACTTGTTTGATCGTAAACGGATTGATCGCGCCCAACTTGCCTTTGAGCGGATTCAGGAGCACCGGCAAAAACTCTGGTCATTGCCATTGGCGGAGCGGCGGTTAATGCCAGGGCTGCCAAAGCAGCGTGCGGACATCATTTTGTCCGGGGTGTTGATTTTTGAGGAAGTAATGGCTGAGTTTGGTTTCAGGACCTTGCGCGTGAGCACACGGGGGCTGCGTTTTGCGGCTGTGATGGATCCTGATTTTGTCCATGGTCCTCGCGGCCGGGAGGTTGTTCCAAGCTGATGATTTCCGAGAAATTGAACGAATGATTTGGAGGGGACCTTTTGGATTTGTGTGTTATGCGTGTATTGATAGTGGGATGCGGATATGTGGGATTGGAACTGGGACGGCGCCTGGCAAGTGACGGGCATGAGGTGCATGGAATCAAGAGGAGCAGGGTGAATGAAGAAGCCCTGCGGGAGGCCGGGGTTACGCCTTGGTTTGCAGACATCACCCGGCCTGAAGGACTGCAGGGAGTGCCCACGGGATTTGACTGGGTGGTCCACTCGGTCGCAGCCGGCGGGAAAATGGACCATTACCGGTCCATCTACCTTGATGGAACCAACCATTTGCTGCATTGGCTGGAGAAGGCTCCGCCCCTAAAACTTGTTTACACCAGCAGCACGAGCGTTTATGGACAGGAGGATGGAAGCGTTGTGGATGAAAACAGCCCCACGGAGCCAATCACCGAACCGGCGCAGATTTTGGCAGCCACTGAAAGGCGCTTGTTGCAGGCTGCATCCATGAAGGGGCCTTCCGCCATTCCCGTTGTCATCCTGAGATTGGCGGGTATTTACGGGCCGGACCGGGGCTTTGCTTTCAAAACATTTTTGCGCGGCCAGGCCAGGATGGAAGGCGAAGGGAACCGAATTATGAACATGATTCACAGGGAGGATGTGGTGGGTTGCATTCATGCGGCCTTGCTGCGCGGGCGCCCTGGCGAGGTGTATAATGCCGTGGATCACGAACCTGTGACGCAAGCGGAATTCTTCCGTTGGTTGTCCGAAAGGATGGGACGGCCCATGCCTCCTGGCGGCGCAGAGGCCAAGGCGCGGCGCAGGGGCAACAGCAACAAGCGTGTGTGTGGGCGGAAATTGCGAAGCGAATTGGAATACAACTTCCGGTATCCGGACTTTCGCTCCGGCTACAGTGCCGAACTTGATGCGATCTTCAGACAGACCATCAGCCAGACCAAGGCTTGAGCCGGCTTCCAACCCCGCCGATCTTTCAAGAGGTGCTGGACCAGGTCAGATGGCCGTATCCCCGCGTTCGTCCGTGCGTATCCGTATAACCTCCTCCAGGGAGGAAATGAAAATCTTGCCATCCCCAATTTTGCCTGTCCGTGCGGCTTTGATGATGGCTTGAACCACTGCATCCCGCTTGGTATCCGGCACCGCGACCTCAATTTTGATTTTGGGCAGAAAATCCACCGTGTACTCACTCCCCCGGTAGATTTCAGTGTGACCTTTTTGGCGGCCAAACCCTTTGACTTCCACTACAGTCATTCCTTCCACTCCCAGTTCATGCAGTTCCGCTTTGACTTCTTCCAGTTTGAAAGGCTTGATGATGGCTTCAATCTTTTTCATAGTTTGAATTCAGCATAGGGAGGCGGGCTTGGATAAGAAAGTCGGGAGTTTAGGTTCATTGAAGCGCGGATATCCCATCCAAACCGAGTTTTCTCACATGATTTTTCCAACCTGCATGGAATTCCATTCATTTTTAAGACATTTGTGTTTATAACATGGCCTGTATGCCAAAGCATTTACTCGATTCGCTCCTGGCCTGGTATCAACACGCCTTGGAAACCGGAGGCTACAGTGTGGTGGGCCTGCTGATGGTCATGGAAAGTTCCGTCATGCCACTGCCCAGCGAAAGCATCATCCCCTTGGCCGCAAGTTGGTCTCACACGGGCAAAATCCATCTCAGCCTTGCCGGGATTGTTTTTGCCGGGGCTGCAGGTTCTTGGCTGGGCGCATCCCTTGTCTATTGGCTTGCCCGGCTTGCGGGCAGGCCATTTTTGCTTCGCTTCGGACGAATGATTTTGATCTCCCCAGATAAAATCCAAAAAGCTGAGGTTTGGTCCGCTCATTACGGCAGCGCGGGGGTGTTTATTGCCAGGCTCCTGCCCGGCGCAAGGCAGTTGGTAGGCATCCCCGCCGGAATAACCAAATTTAATTACTGGCGTTTTTCACTTTTCACACTCGCGGGTTCCGCCATCTGGTGTTCTGTACTTTGCGCCCTTGGCGTGAAGATAGGGGCTGATATTTCCAAAGGCCAAATGCACGAGGTCATCGCTTGGGTGGGTGGAACCGTTCTGGCGCTGGGCGGGCTGTATTATTTTTTTGTGCACCGCCAGGTTTCCCGCAGCAAGCAGGGCTGCACCGCTTCCGGTAAATCCCGGTAAATATTATTGTTGAGAGTTGGCGGCTCCATAATGGCTTTGGCAGCGTGGGATCAACAAAATTAAAAAGTATAAATACTAATATAAATAATAAAAAAGTCAAAAGATGTTTTGCGGAACTTTAAGCATTGGCAAGTAGCAGACTCAAACCATCGGCGCCTTCAACCAACTGCAACCATTGTGACCGTAATGCGACTGTAGTCAGGGACTTATGCGGTGGTAGCGTTACGATTACAAAGCGTTGCAGTTATTTCTGCCGTCATCCTCGATCTGGCGCAACCTTGGGGCAACTTGGGCTTGTTTCTGGATCAGGGGGGTATCAAACAAAACCCATGGGAAAGCGGCGTTTAAAACGCTAAAAAATTCATAAATATCACAAAATAAACATTTTGTGTAAATTTAAACAGAGTGATTTAAACCGGGCGATCAGGCTGATAAATTCACGTGTTTGGAAGAATTATCTTGGTCTCTCAACTTCCTTCAAGGCCGCAACCCAATCTTTCGTCATTTCCATCGGACTTTGAAAGGTCATCTTCATGCCTGTTTCGGTCTGGGTGGTTTACATTGTTCATGCGTTTCATCCAGACCAGCAGAATGCTGATGTCTGCCGGCGACACCCCGGAGATGCGTCCTGCTTGGCCGATTGTTTGGGGTCTGATTTTGGATAATTTCTGTCGAGCTTCCAATCGCAGGCTGGGTACTTGAGCATAGTCCAACGAAGCGGGGATTTGTTTCTCTTCCCAACTTTTCATTCTCGCCACCTCCAATTCTTGGCGTTCCACGTAGCCCGCATATTTGATTGAAATCTCCAAGTGTTGGATGATATCCGCAGGAAGATCTTTCAACGCTCCTGGCAGATCGCGATAGGATGTTTCCGGTCGGGATAAAATTTTGGCCAAGGAATCATTTTGAATATGAGTATTGTGAAGGCGATGCAGTTCGTCATCCAAAATGGATTTTTTGGAAAGGAAGCGCTCCTGGTTTTTTTTGGGGAGCAAGCCAATATCAATTCCAATGGGGCACATCCGGAGGTCGGCATTGTCTTGTCGCAGGAGCAGGCGATATTCTGCCCGGGATGTAAACATTCGATATGGCTCCACGGTGCCCTTGGTAACCAAATCATCAATCAACACGCCGATGTAAGCTTGATCCCTGCGGAGAATCACTGGGTCGCGTTTTTGAACACGCAGAGCGGCATTAATACCGGCCATCAGACCTTGAGCCGCGGCTTCTTCGTAGCCGGAAGTGCCATTGATTTGGCCTGCCAGATACAGGT
>DAIDJC010000281.1 GCA_027451565.1 Limisphaerales bacterium
CCCACCCGCCTCCAGGACATTGCCCTTGAATAATCCTGGGAAATACCACGCGGAGGTCAATTCTGATTTGTAGTAATTAGCATCGCCTGAGCTTAATCCTTGGGAAAACTCCCCCGTCAATTCAGTCCTTTGCCCGTGGTTGGGCAATTCCGTGCTGTTGCGCGTGTCATAGGCCAAAGATCCGCCAACCCTTTGAAACATGTGTTCGCCAGCCTGGTTTAAAATGTCCCGGGGGGCATTGGCAGCAATCGGTTCGCCGATTCCCAGATTATTCATGCCTCCATTAAACCCTCCATTGATCTGGATGCCCACCTGTTCCAGGTTGTAATAAGCGGAGCCTATTAAAAAATCACTGCCCAGAGCCTTTGTCAGACTGATGCGCGTGCCGGTGCGTGTCTCATTGAAAATGTTATTGGGGCTCTCGTAAAAAAGCTCGTGTCGGTACAAATCCGTGCTCAGGGACAGTTTTTTGCCCATGAACCACGGCTCAACAAAACTCAGGTCGTAATCCTGCTGCAAGAGGCCGATCTCAATGCGCAGCTTGATTTTTTCACCTCCGCCGGTGAAGTAGGGTGGCTTGAACAGGTCAAAATTCCCCTGGGACACCTCCACATAGCCAAACAAGGATTCAATGGAACTGAACCCCGCACCCACCGTGAAATTGCCCGTATTCTGCTCCTCCACTTTGACCACAAGGTCCTTTTTACCGGGAATGGCAGGATCCGTGGGTTGGGGCTGAATATCCACCTTGCTGAAATACCGCATGTCTTCCAAGCGGTTCTGGCTGATTTTCACGCGGACCATGTCCAGCACCTCGCCAGGGGCAATGGCCAACTCGCGGCGAATGACCTTGTCCTTTGTCTTCAGATTGCCCTGTATTTCGATTTTCTGTACGTAATCCTTTTGGGAATCATCCACCTGAAATTCCAGGTCTATGGTGCCTTTTTGCACATTGGGCACCCGCAATACATGCAGGGCCTGCCCTTGGGCTATGTCCACATAGCCGCGGCTCCCATAAAAATCCTCCACCGCCGTGATGTCGGAGGTGTAGCCATCGGGCGTAAAAACATCACCCACGTCCATCGGCAGGCCGTTCGGCCCGAGCTTGGCCTTGAGATGCTGATAGTCATGAATGAACTGCAGGCCGCGAACGATTTCCGCCAGTGGATACACCGTGCTCCCGGAAAATTTGACCGACCCCACGTTGTACTGGTGCCCCTCAAAGACATAATACTTCACCACAAGCGTGTTCGGGGTGGGGTGGATCAGTTTCACGTCGTTGACCTGAAAATCCAGATACCCGTGGTTGCGATAAAACTCGGCCAAAGCATCGGGGTCTGTGTCGTAATCTTCCTGCTTGAAATAGCCGCTTCCCGTCAGCCATGAAAACATCCAACGCCGCCTGGTCTTGATTTCATGCCGCAGCTTGTCTTGTGTAAATGCCTTGGCTCCGACGAAATCCACCTCGGTGATTTTGACCTTGGGGGCCTCTGTAATTTCAAAAGTGACCACCCCGTGTCCCGTGTCTGGATCAATATTGAGGGCATATTTCACCTGGGTGTCCGCCAGACCATACCGCTCGTAGAGTTTTTTGATCTCCTCCACGTCACTGAAGAGTTTTTGTTCGTCCAGAGGTTCACCCACCTTGACGGTGATCTTCTTTTTGATCTTGGTGTCTGAAACCCTCGAGTTGCCTTGGATTTTGATTTCAGTGATGCGCGGGCGGGATTGGACTGTGTAGGTCAGGACCACGCCACCATCATCAGCCTGGGTGACTGACACCTGGATATTGTAAAACTGGCCGGTTCCATAGAGTGAATGGACATCATCCTGGGTGCTGCCTGGGAGATAGGTCAGGCCGGGTCTGAGCTTGATGTTGGCCCGGACGTAGTCCTCACTCACGGATTGGGGGCCTACAAACTTGATGTCCACCCGGTCAATCTGGGGTCCCAAAGCCTGCTGGGCCCAGAGGGCCGAAGCACAACCCAAAAAAACGGAAGCCCCCAAGGGACGCAGAATCGCTTTCATGATTCAACGTCCATCAGGCATGTCTTCATTGCTGAATTTTGCCGCGCTTTCAAAGCGTGTGTACGATTTCAAGAATGTCAATGGCACGTCGCCCGTTGGCCCGTTTCGCTGCTTGGCGATCAATAAATTAACCGCCAAGCCATCGGTTTCCTCAGGCGCTGGTCCTTCTTCTTCATCACCCGCATTGGGTTTGTAAAGCAGTCCCACCAAGTCCGCATCCTGTTCAATGGAGCCGGACTCGCGCAAATCGCTCAACCGCGGTTTGCGGCTTTTGTCCTTTTCCAGTTCCCGGTTCAACTGCGCAAGAACTATCACGGGCACATTCAATTCCTTGGCCAAGGCCTTGATGCCGCTTGAAATCTCTGCGATTTCCTGCTGCCGGTTCTCCTGAGAACGCCGGGTAGTAGAATGCAAGAGTTGCAAATAATCAACCACAAAAAGCTTGATGCCATGCTGTTGCGCCATCCTGCGGGCCCGCGCGCGCATTTGCAGAATGGACAAGCCCGCCGTGGCGTCTATGAAAAGCTTGGCCCGGGATAGTTTGCCGGCGGCGTTGTTCAACTTTGGAAAATCCGCCTCGCTCATGAATCCGTCCCTGATATTGCGCAGGTTGACGCGTGCCAGCGAACACATCATGCGCAAAACCAGGGATTCGGCGCTCATTTCCAGGCTGAACACACCCACCGGAAGCTTCAATTCCAGCGCTATATGTTCCGCTATGTTCATGGCCAGAGAGGTTTTGCCCATGCTGGGGCGCGCCGCTATCACAATCATTTCACCCCCATGCAATCCATCGGTCATCTTGTCAAAATCATGAAATCCAGTCGCCAACCCGCTCAATTGGCCTTTGCGCTCAAAAAATCCCTCGATTGTGGTGATCGCATGGTGAACCAGGTCCTGCACCCCTTGCACGTTGCTTTGCACGCGGGATTCATTGACCCGCAACACCTCCTTTTCCACTTCATCCAGCAGGGCATCCACTTCCCCTTCAAAATCATAGATTTTTGCCACCACGGAACTGCAGGTGTGGATCATCCTCCGCAGGAGGAACTTCTCCCTCAATATCTCAATGTAATATTGCAGGTGCGCAACGCTGGGCACGGCGTCCTGCAACTGCGCCAGGTAAGCCAGCCCCCCCACGGATTCCAGCATCTGCCGGTCCTTCAATCGCTGTTGCACAGTGATCAGGTCAATCGGATCACGCGCATTATACATCTCGGTCAATGTCTCATACAGGGTTTGGTGCCGAAGATCGTAAAAAGCCTCCTTGCCATCATCCTTCAGTTTCTCAATGCATTCCCCAAGGCATTCATTGGGGGAAAGCAATACGCATCCCAGCACGCCCTGCTCGGCCTCCATGCTGTGGGGCGGCAGGCGATCCAACGTGCCGCCGCCACGCGGCGCCTTTTGCCTGCGCGCTTTTTTTAAATCCGGGGAGCTTGCGGCCCCTCCGGGTTCTGTCACTGCATCAATCATCGGCCTCGTATTATGACCACCTCGCCCGCGAATAAAACTGAAATTCCAAAATAATTTTACACTTGTTACTCGCCGGATATTCGCACCTTCCGCACCACGCTGATTTGTATCCGCCACGAAAGCGCAGATAGCGCGTCGAGTGAACCATGCCGGCGCAATCTGCGACAAAGCGCGAATGAGCGCGGCCGCGCCGCCCTGCAACCCGGATGAATGACCATCTGCCGCGCCAGGGCGGCGTCATCCAGCATGTTGGCTTGGTATTCCAGCGAGTGAAGCCAAGCTCAAGGCCTCATTGGCAGCTTTCAATCCGCTTCCATCGCCTCCGTCTGGCGGGTCAAACCGGATTTTCTGAATCATCCTGAGACGAATG
>DAIDJC010000282.1 GCA_027451565.1 Limisphaerales bacterium
AAGGTGTGCCCACCATCTCATGGACGTCCAGTTTATCAGAAGGGTTGGAGTATTCGCGAACCAGGCCAAAATCAAGGACTTTGACATAGTCTGGAACGCCGGCGCGATCGCTAATAAAAATATTGGAGGGTTTGATATCGCCATGGACGAGTTTGCGTGCATGGGCTTCCGAGAGGGAATTGCAAATTTGAATGAGGATATTAATAACCCGTCCCTCTGGTTGGGGGCCGAAATCGGTGATCAATTGGCGCAAGGTAAGGCCGGTGAGAAATTCCATGGCATAATAGAAAATGCCCTCGGGAGTGTGGCCGTAGTCGTAAATCTGGATGGTGTTGGGGTGGCCGAGCTGGCAGGTGAGGTGAACTTCCCTTTCAAAGCGGGCGATGGAAGTGGCGGTGGCCAGTTCTGGAAGCAGCAGTTTCACGGCGGTATCCCTGCGCATCAAGGCGTGACGGGCGCGATAGACAACGCCCATGCTGCCCTCTCCAATTTTTTCCTCGAGTGAGTATTGGCCCAGTTGTTGTAGGCGGGATTCAACCTCCAGCAACCTTCGCTGGGAGGCTAGGTTGACATAGGAGACCACAAAAAGGATGGTGGCGCTGAGGACCAGCAGGAGAAAAAGGATCATGAAAACAGAGCCCGAAACCTGGAGGAGCCAAAAAGCCTCGCTGGCGTCCATCTCCGTGGCCACGCCGATGCCAAACTCCGGCAGCCAGCGCCAGGCGCCCACAACGGGCACCCCGCGATAATCCCTGGAGGGCGTCACATCCACCCCACTGCCCCCGGACACGGCGCTGCTGACGATATGGGTGAGGGGGTTATCCGTGAGATGCGGGGGCAGCGTGGCTTGACCGTTGGCCAGGTTCACCCCGGGGTCATAGAGGCGAAGGTTCAGGGCGGAACTCACATTGGTGGATGCGAGCAAGCCCAATTCATGCAGTTGCGAGTCAAATCGGCTTTCGGAAATGAGCAGGCCCGTTTGGTCAAAGGCGAATGTTTCGCCAGTTTCACCGCGATGCGCCACGGACAGGATGCGGGAAAATTCATTGGTGGGGTTGATCACCATGGCTAGCGCGCCCAGGACGGTATTCCCCTGGTGAATGGGGGCGGCCACCTGCATTAGCATGGTGTCCCCGCGCCGCCTTGGCAATTCCAGCCGCCGACGATGCTGCAGTTTCTGCGGAAGAGTCCAGGCATCATCAGAAAAGTCCGGCTTGAAGGGTGTGATGATCACTGGCTCGTCTTTGGAGAAAAGTTCCCCGAATTTTTCCGTGTGAGCCTCGGGCACAGGCAGTCCTATGCCGAAGGGGTTGCGAAGGGAAGTGGCGGCCACGTATAGATTGGTGTTGACCAACTGGGCAATCTCATAGCCCATGGTGTTGAGGCGGGGACGCAGGAACGAGCCAAGCATCAGGGCATCCTTTGACGGCATGGCGCCTGGCAGAGGCATGGGCTCGTTCAAAACCCGTCCGGCCAGGTTGCGCACCGCCGGCTCCGTGGCCAGCGAAGTGGCCATCCGCATCTGGTTGGTGGCCCAGATTTGAAGGGCGGTGACGTTGGCGTTGAGCGTGCTGGTGAGGTCGGTTTGCAAATCCGATTCGATGGCGTCACGGAGACGCTCATTGCCCCACCATCCAATCAGCGCCACGACCAGCGCCACGAGGAGAGGGGGCACCCAGATTGGTATTTTGAATCGGCCAGTCATTCTTTAGCAGACGTTTTTTCTTGCCGGTTGGTTCGCATGTATTGTGCCAATTATCCAGACAGCCCCAAGGACAAAACCTGAGGCGCCAGTCAGGCACACGTTCCCCCTGTTACAAAATGCCGCTTTTCAAACGGGATTCAGGCCACTGTCTGGGAACAATGGCTGAATCCGGCACGGTAAAAAGTTGTTGGCGTTATTTTAGTCCGGCAATCTCCGCCCGGGCTTGTGTCAAGTCATGCTGAAATGCGGCATTCTCGTTCATCTTGCGCACAATTGCCTGAGCGAGAACCCGTCCAGCCATGATATCCGTGGGATAGTGCCGGGCAATCTCCACGCGATGCCATCCCATGAGCCGTGCATGGGCAAGTATGGCTTCTTTCTTGTCAGGAAACAACTCTGCCAACACCAGCCCCAGGGTCATGGTTTCTGTGGAATGACCGCTGGGATAACTGAAACTGGATTCCAAGCTTCCCGAGGCTAGGCTTGGGTCCACCACAAATGGCCTGGGGCGCTCATAAATATCCTTGGATGAATCCACTACTGCGGCGGCTTCCTTCTGGACGCGCTTGAAAAACAAGGCGGTCAGGG
This sequence comes from Limisphaerales bacterium, assembly GCA_027451565.1. Classification (GTDB taxonomy): domain Bacteria; phylum Verrucomicrobiota; class Verrucomicrobiia; order Limisphaerales; family UBA11358; genus UBA11358. Next base: position 2,294 of record DAIDJC010000282.1, read on the forward strand.
GCAGGTGATCGGGGGTGAAATTGCCGCCCACCGCCTCGCGGAAATTGAAAACCGTGAATTTTTTTTCGGACATGGCCGCCGCCTTGTCGCTGGCGGAGGCATGCTGAGAAACCCACTGCACCTCCTCCAAGTCTGCTGCGGCCTCGGGCGACCCCTTTTCAGGCGGAGGAGCGAGCAGGCTAAGGACGTCAATGGCGCCAGGTTCAATGTAGCTCAACTCCGTGGCCAAGCCCTTGCAAGGGTTGGCCAGAAGCAGCCAGACGACCATTCCAAAGGCGAGAAACTGGGCAATTTTTGCGCGGGATTTATTTTTCATGGCATGCAATATGTCGGCTGATTGTTTCGGAATGATGGAGAAAATGTTACATTTAGCTGGCGTTCAGACAATTAAATGATTTTGGATGACAGGGGCGGCGTGGATGATTGTTGCAGGCCTAGAACCGGGCCAGTGCACTTTCCAAACGGACCAGGGTCCGGTCCCGTCCGAGGACTTCCATGAGGTGATACAGGCTTGGGCCGGAGGATTGGCCCGTCAGGGCAAGGCGGGTGGGATGCACCAGGATACCGACTTTGACACCCAGTTGCGCGGCGGTGGATTTGAGCTTGGCTTCCACTTCGGCGGCATGGAATGGGTTTAAAGAGGTGAGGTTTTGCAAAAGCAACTGCAACCTGGTTTTGTTATCCGGGGTGAATTCCTTTGCGGTCGCAGCAGGATCGTATTCCAAGGTGTCCTTGAAGTAGAACCCGGCATAATTGGGTAGTTCGGAAAAAAGCCTGAACTTGCCCCGGCAGGTATCCAAGGCGGCCTTAAGGTAGTCCAGGGGACAAGACCGCGTATCATATCCGGCGCGTGTAAATGCAGCCACTGCCAGCTCATAAAACCTGTCATTGGTCAATTCACGGGCGTATTCGCCCTGAAGCCAGAGGAGTTTCTCGTAGTCAAAACGGGCATTATGGCGGAGAATCTGGCCCAAGTCGAACCTGTCCACGGCTTCCTGTAAGGGAATTTTTTCGCGGTTATCCTTGGGAGACCAGCCCAGGAGGCACAAATAATTGATCACAGCTTCCGGCAGGAAGCCTTCCTCCCAGTAGGTGTTGAGGGCGGCGCCGCGGTCGCGCTTGCTCATTTTGGTTCCGTCAGAATTTAAAATAAGCGGAATATGCGCGTAATGCGGGGCCGGCACACCAAACGCTTTGAACAAGGCAAGGTGTTTGGTGGTGTTGCTCAGGTGATCCTCACCCCGGATGACATGGGTGATGTTCATTTCCAGGTCATCAATGACATTGACAAGGTGAAATACTGGCTGGCCGTCTGAACGCTGAATTACAAAATCCGGGTCCGCCTCCTCCCGGTCAGTCAATGGACGCAAAACATCGCCCACGACCAGATCCTGGATCAAAATGGGCTCACGGGTCATTTTGAAGCGTATGGCCCCTTCTTTTTCATAGGCCAACCCCTTGGAAAGAAGCGCCTCAACCCTTTGCTGGTATTGAAGCTGACGCTGGCTTTGAAAATAAGGTCCAAA
>DAIDJC010000283.1 GCA_027451565.1 Limisphaerales bacterium
AGTTCGGACCGTCACCGGGCCAACGTGGATCAGCAGTCATCCTCGGGCACGTGGACACCTTCAGCGATCCCATGTGCGATTGTCTGCTGACGCGGAAACGTTTCAGGGCGGACCAGATTGAACCTCAGAGCGGGACGGTTTATCATTTTGGCGGTGCGAGGAATCGGGAGAGTGGGCAGACCTTGGGAGAGCCTTACTCCGTCATGCTGATGACTGGCAAACCTGCCGAGAGCGCGCGCAAGACTGCACAGGCCTATTATGCATTGCGCGGTTTGGGGCTGCCGGAGATGGTGGAATTGACCGGGGAGACCACAGAGCGCATGGAGGGGACAACCCGGTTCAACCCGGAAAATGGCAGTTTGCTGACCGAACCGCGTCCATTCAACCTGATGTTCAAGACCTACGTGGGGCCGGTGGAAAGCACGGAAAACACGGCGTATTTGAGGCCCGAGACCGCGCAGGCCATTTTTGCACAATTTAAGAATGTCCTGGAGACTTCCCGTCAAAAGGTGCCCTTTGGCATCGCCCAGATGGGAAAGGCCTTTCGCAACGAGGTTACCCCGCGCAACTATACTTTTCGATCAAGGGAATTTGAGCAAATGGAGCTGGAATTTTTCATCCAGCCGGATGAGGTGGTGGAGGCCATACACGGAAGGGTGGCCATGCCGCCGGAAACGGGACATCCCGGCGCTCCACAACCGGACTGGGGTTGGCAGGCCTGGCACCGTTATTGGGTGGAAGAAAGGGTGCGCTTTTATGAAGGGATAGGATTGGACCGGGCCAGCATGGGTTTTCACCATCAAACGCGGGAGGAACTGGCGCATTATGCCCGGGCTTGTGTGGACATTCTGTTCAAGTTCCCCTTCAGCAAAAAAAATGACCGCGGCGAAGTGGCTGGGGATGAGCTGGAGGGAATTGCCGCCCGCAGCGATTTTGACCTGAGCCAGCATCAGCGATTTTCCGGCAAGCCCATGGGGGTGTTTGATGAGGCCCTGCGGGTGGCCTGGGGCAAGCTGCCCAAGGACCGTCAGGAGAAATTGCGCCAAAACTACCTCGATCACCGTAAAAACTATTTGCAAAAATCCGGCGTGGGAGCGGAGGAATCCATGCGGCAGGCCGCAGCAGACGCAGATGGACTGGCTCGTGGCCAGTATATCCCTCACGTGATCGAGCCCAGCGCCGGTGTGGACCGCTTGATCCTGGCTCTCTTAACGAAGGCCTACACGGAAATCACGGCAACAAACGATGATGGCAAGACTGAGACCCGGGTGGTGATGAAATTTCATCCCCGCATAGCGCCCATCAAAGTCTGCGTCCTGCCGCTTTTGAAAAACAAGCCGGAACTGGTTCGAAAAGCCCGGGAAGTGCGGGAACGTCTTTTGCCCCTGATGAATGTCTTTTACGATGAGGCCGGATCCATTGGCCGCCGCTATGCCAGGCAGGATGAAGCCGGGACACCCTTTTGCGTGACCATAGACTTTGACACATTGGGCGAAAAGCCGGAACTGGCCGAAACCGTAACCGTGCGCCACCGGGATGATGGCAGCCAGGAACGCATCCAAATCCACCAACTGGCGGATTTCCTGTCGGCAAAGATACGTTGATCCCCGTAACCAAATGGAATCTGCCCAACCCAAAAAAGCCCCCACGCTTTATTTGATTGTGATCGGCAAATTAGTGGAAGGGTTGGTCCTGCTCGTGACGGGCGTCAGCGTCTATTTGCTGGCCAAGCAAAACCTTCCAGATCTGTTCGATCAATGTATTCGATGGATCCACATGGATCCGGAAGGACGTTTTTTCAACGCCATCAGCGATCAACTGGAAACCGTGACACCCCGCAATGTTCATAGCGTGGCCTCCTGGCTGATTTTGTATGGCTTGTTTAAAACCGTGGGAGGCATAGGCCTGGCGTTTCGAGTTCCTTGGGCCGTGTGGCTCGCCATAGGAGAATCCTTCTTTTTCATTCCCATCGAGATATTCGAATTGGTCCGGCCACACTCCTTGGACAGTGAAATGCACCCCCATAGAATGCTGAATCACCCCAAGGAGGCAATATTTATCGTGTTGATAATCAACGTATTAATTGTGTTTTACCTCTATAAAAACCGGCAGCGTATATTTCGTCCGCACCATTAAAATACGTTAACAATTCGTGAAACAGGCATTATTTGCTTGCATTTTCATCCATTACTATTTAGTTTGGCTCAAATATTGATGACAAGTCTGACGATTAAAAGTTTGAGTTTGTGGGTCCAATGAGTCTGCTCGTTTTGATGTATCCATCCATGCTTCAGTTTCAACCGGAGAGGTTCGCTTGAGTCGGCCTTTCCCCTCTTCCAGAAATCCATCGCCTGCTTCGTTCGTCCGGGTGAACGGAAAAATCCGTGCACGCGAGGTGCGGGTGATTGGTGTGGACGGCAACCAGGTTGGGGTGATTTCCCTTACGGAAGCCATCAACATGGCCCGGCAACATGGCGTGGACTTGGTGGAAGTGGCGGCAACCGCCAACCCGCCGGTGTGTCGTTTGGTGGATTTTGGCAAATACAGGTATGAGATAGCCAAAAAAGAAAAAGAATCCAAAAAGCACCAACACGCCTCCACGGTCAAGGAAGTCCAGTTGAGTCCTCGAATTGACCCGCATGACTTGGGAATCAAGATTTCCCACGCCATTGATTTTTTGTGCGAGGACATGAAAGTGAAGGTGGCACTCAAGTTTCGTGGGCGTGAAATGGCTCACACCGAGGTCGGATTTGAAGTAATCCAAAAATTCATTGCCTCGATAGCCCCCTATGGGCACCCGGATTTTGAACCCAAACTGGTGGGCCGCGCCATCAACCTGATGATCAGTCCGCTGCCACGAAGCAAGCGGGCTAAAAACCCGCGTCTCTTGGAAGGGGAAACCAGCGGCGGCCCAATTCCCCAATCCGGAGAGTCGGCCAAGCCGTTGCCCCAGGAAAAAATGCAGGCCGGCAAACCCGCCCACTCCTCTGAACCGGCCAATTCATCAACCCAGCCCAAAGGCAAGGTTCAAATTTCAAGCCAACCTACGAGTGGTGGATTGAATAATCCGTTTGCCGCCATTGAGCTGATCTGAGCTGACTTGGTTCCGTTAAACCGGGTGTCTGCTTTTATAGCGGGTGCTTTCTTCGTGGGCGATTCATCCAAAGTGCCCGGACATAGGTTCTTGCCCTCCTGCGGAAACGCCATTCCCCGTTGGCGTGTAATAACCGCTGTCATTCCAGATCTGAGCGCAACCGAGGTGCGTTTTGGCCATGAGGAATGAGGCCGACTTGTTGGCATTCTTGCGGCTTGTGACTCAGGAGTTGAAATTAGAGGTTACGGATCGGGATTGTCTTTTACGGGCTGATCCAGTGAAGGAACACGCAAACCCCTGATCATTTCCGGAAAAATGCAATGATCGCAGAGCGAGTTGGATTGGTCGCAAAAATCGGACATGATTTGCAGCAGTCCTTGTTGTTCGAAGGCATGACGGAGACGCGTTGGAGGGCGGGATCCAAGCAGACGTTGTCGCGCCATTTTTAAGCGGGCATTATCTTCGGAGGCGGGCCAGGTGCGATAACGCGCTTCCATTTCCCGCATTAATGGAGCGTTGCCCCCCTCCCGTGCCCGGACCCAAAGCCAGGGAAGGATGACATTGATGGCAAGGTCGGTAAGACGGGCTTCGCCCAGCAAAGGCTGGGGGATTTCAAGTCGGGGAGATTTGAAAGTCCAATGCCAGGACCAAAATTCGTCCTCGATAACTTGCAGGATTTCCATGAGTTTGAGAGGGTGTTGTTC
>DAIDJC010000284.1 GCA_027451565.1 Limisphaerales bacterium
CCTCGCAGCGACTTGTACTCGGTGGGCGTGCTCTCTTACTACCTGCTCACCGGCCGACACGTCTTTGAAACCGATAGCGCAGATGAGGTCTATCAGCAGCATTTGACCGCCAAACCCGTTCCCCCCAGCGAGGTCACCTCCAACCCCATCAGCCCGGAGTTGGAATCCGTTCTGTTGCGGTGCCTCGCCAAAAATCCCGCCGATCGCCCCCAATCCGCCGCCGAATTGGCGCAGTCCCTCTTATCCTCGCCATGCGTTCAGGATTCCACACCCTCAACCCGCGCCGCTTGGTGGCAGGCCTTTCATGCCCGCCTGGAGACAGATCACAAAGCTGACCAATCCGAGGACACAACCACACTCCCCGATGTCAAAATTGATTTCGACAGCCGGATGGATTCCTGAAAGAATGGAGTCTGAAAGGATTGATCGAACATGAATACTCAAACCGTCCAAATCCTGGGTGCTGATGCCGGTTTTCTACTGCATCATCAATGCCGCTGCATCCCCCGCGAACGTCTCCACCTGCCAGGTCCTGATTTTATAGATCGGGTTTTTCTCCATTCCGACCGCAATTCCCAATGCCTTCGTAACTTGCACGCCCTGTTTCACCATGGACGCCTGGCTGGCACGGGATACCTCTCCATCCTGCCCGTGGACCAGGGTGTGGAGCACTCCGCGGGGGCGAGCTTTGCGCGAAATCCCGATTATTTTGACCCGGAAAACATCATCAAACTCGCCATGGAGGGTGGGTGCAATGCCGTGGCTTCCACACTGGGGGTCCTCGGGGCGGTTTCACGCAAATATGCCCATCGCATTCCTTTTCTCGTCAAACTCAACCACAACGAACTGCTCACCTACCCCAACAAGTTTGACCAGATTTATTTTGCCCAGGTCGAGCAGGCATGGAACATGGGCGCGGCGGCAGTGGGGGCCACCATTTATTTTGGTTCACAGGAATCCGGACGCCAGATTATTGAAACAAGCAGGGCTTTCAAACGCGCCCACGAATTGGGCCTGGCCACCGTTCTTTGGTGTTATCTCAGGAATGACGCCTTTAAAACCAGGGAAAAAGACTATCACAACAGCGCCGACCTCACCAGCCAGGCCAACCACCTGGGTGTCACCATCGAGGCGGACATTGTCAAACAAAAGCTCCCCGAAAACAACGGAGGCTACAAGGCCCTCAACACCGGCAATTCCAGTTATGGCAAGTTGGACGAGCGTATTTACACGGAACTGACCACCGACCATCCCATAGATTTGTGCCGTTATCAGGTGTTGAATGGTTATTCCGGTCGTGCAGGCTTGATTAATTCCGGTGGTGAATCCAAGGGCGCCGGCGACCTTGCCGCCGCCGTCCGCACCGCCGTGATCAATAAGCGGGCCGGAGGCATGGGCCTTATTTCCGGACGCAAAGCCTTTCAAAAACCTCTTAAGGAGGGAATCCAATTGCTGAATGCCATCCAAGACGTATACGCGGATTCAGCAATCACCGTGGCCTGATTCATCTGCCTGCCTGCCGGAATCCCGGGCTACCGCCCCGCTCCGCCCGGCAGGCTGAACCTGACAAAGCGTGATTGGGCACCACTTTCTGGCTCGGTTTTGGCCGCATTTTGCGGCTGGATTCGACTTTCTGGCCGCCCTGCTCGTTTCCTGCCACGCTCTCCTCCACAAAAGAGATCACCGGGCCGCCACGCTCTGGATTGGCCTCGCCTGGCTCATGCCATTGTTGGGGCCATCCCTCTATCTTATTCTCGGCGTCAATCGCATTCGCAGGCGCGCCGCCAAATTGGCCGTCCACGGCACCATGGATCGCAGCGTGCCTGAAAACATGGGCGAGCCAGAACCCATTAGCGCGGAACACTTGCGCCTTCTGGCCCGTGTGGTCGGACGTGTCACCACCTCCCCGCTGACCACCGGCAATGCCATCCTTCCCCTCGTCAATGGCGATCAGGCGTTTCCCGCCATGCTGGCTGCCATCGAGTCCGCACGACACTCCATTTCGCTTAGTTCGTATATTTTTGACAACGACCCCGCAGGCCTTGCTTTTGTCCAGGCTTTGGGCCGAGCGGTCACCCGCGGGGTGCAGGTGCGCGTGTTGATTGATGCCGCAGGCTCACGCTATTCCTGGCCTCCCATCAGCCCCAGGCTGACGCGCGCCCGTATTCCCCATGCCAAATTTCTCCCCGCATCACTCCTGACACCCTGGCGAGTAACCACCATCAACCTCCGCAATCACCGCAAATTAATGGTCGTGGACGGCAGGTTGGGATTCACCGGCGGCATGAACATCCGCGAGGGCAACCTTATCGCTTCCTCCCCGCCCCAGCCAGTCCAGGACCTCCATTTCCAAGTCCAAGGTCCCATCGTAACCGATCTCCAGGAAGCCTTTGCCAATGACTGGGCCTTTGCCACCGATGAAGTCCTTGATGGTCCTCCCTGGTTCGTCCCGCCCAGTCCCGCTGGGGAAATCATCGCGCGTGTCATTCCAGACGGTCCGGATGGCAATTTCGACAACCTGCGCATCACACTGCTCGCCGCCTTGACGGAGGCCCAGTCCTCCGTCCAGATTGTCACACCTTATTTCCTGCCCGATACGGCCCTGATTTCCGCCTTGAACATGGCGGCGCTTCGCGGGGTGGATGTGGAAATTTTTTTGCCCGCTAAAAATAATCTTCCCTTTGTTCATTGGGCCTCCCGGGCCATGTGGTGGCAGGTGCTACACCGGGGCTGCAAAATTCGCCTCACCCCGCCGCCTTTCGATCATTCCAAATTAATGATCGTGGACAGTCATTGGGTGCTTTTTGGATCAGGCAACTGGGATGCTCGCAGCTTGCGCCTCAATTTTGAGCTCAACGTGGAATGTTATGGAAGGGATTTTGCCCGCTCTCTGGAACAAAGCATCATCCTTGAAAAAAGGTCCAAAGCCCACCTGGTAACAATGGATGAAGTGGATCAACGACCTCTCTTGGGACGGCTAAGGGACGCCTCTGCCAGACTTTTCTCGCCCTACCTTTAATAGGACTGATCCGGTCTAAACTTCAGTCCAAAGAACCAGCCCGCCATACCCTTGCTACCGACTTTCGATGCAAGTTTAGTCCAAAATTCTCACTTTTTCCAGTCAAAGGCCTTGCTTTTCAAGGCATAAAGATAGCCTGCAAACAAGATCACCATGAACGAAATCATGGAGGCAAAAATAAGGTTCCTCGTGGCCGGGTCCGCCAGCATGTCCTTGTAAACAACCGCCCATGGATACAAAAACACCACTTCAATATCAAACAGGATGAAAAGCATCGCCACAAGGTAGAATTTCACCGAAAATCGGGCCGATGAATCAGTAATGGGATCCTTGCCGCATTCATACGGGGCGTCCTTGGCCTTGGACCGTCGCGCAAATTTGCCCAGCAAAAGAGACAGAAATAAGACCCCCGCCGCGAACCCAACAGCCGCGAGTAGAAGAATCAAAACCGGCAGATACTGGCCCAGTTGCATTGTTGAACTTGCATCCATGAGGGAATTGTAGTTTCAACCCGTAAAATTTCAACCAATAAATGAAATGAGCCTATAAGGGCACGGAAAATTCAGCCAGAGAGGCAAGTGATTAAGAATGTGTGGGTTAACAGATTGTGCTGAACTTTGCGTTCACAGTTTTTCATAGTTCGGGCATGAATGAAGGGTTTCGTGCTGCTCAATCCAGCAATTCAATCTCTCTGGCTGAGGTTCAAATCCTCTTGCTCACGACGGCCAAGACCAAAGGGCGAGCCCGTCGCCTGCTGG
>DAIDJC010000285.1 GCA_027451565.1 Limisphaerales bacterium
GGCGGGAGGGTGGCAGCCGGTCGGTTGCCTGGGCGGTCATGGTGGGTGCTGAGGGCGACGGGCTCAGCCCGGCCGCGCTGGAGGCGGCCGACGTGCGGGCCCGCATCCCGATGGCGGCGGGGGTGGACTCGCTCAACGTGTCCGTGGGCACGTTCAAATTCATTGACCTTCAAAATCGCGCCAAGGACAGGACCCAGGTGGTGGGTTTGGACAACCAGGTTTTGATGAATGTGCGCCGCCCGGAGGATTTGATGGGTTTGGAGGTGCTGGTGGCGCTGCGCAGCGGTGATTTTTTCACCCAAATTTTTGAGCCTGGCGCCGGGCAGGGCGCGGGTTTGTTTCCTCATTGGTAAACACCCCTGCCAAAGCATGTCTCCCAGCCAAATCACCCTCAGGAAACCAGCCATAATGAAACCCGCCCCAGCCATCCTGAAAACCATTGGAATGTGCGCCGAACTTTGGGCTTGGTCCGGCAGCGGCCTTTTTTTTAACCTCCATTGTGATTCGTTCCACGCTTAATTCCGCCACCCGCGTGGTGGTCAAACTCGGCACCGGGGTACTCACGGATTCCCGAAAGCGCATTGATCCCAGCCAACTAAAACAGCTTGTGGACCAGGTGGCCGCGCTGCACAAGTCTGGACGTGAGACCATCCTCGTTACCTCCGGCGCGGTGGGCGCCGGCATGGGCGCCTTGGGCTACTCCTCCCGCCCCCGGGAATTGGCCGAGAAACAGGCTTGCGCCGCAGTCGGCCAATCCCGCCTCATGGCTTCCTATGATCAACTTTTCGCAGAGCATGGCTTGGTGGCCGCCCAGGTGCTTTTGACGCACGATGACTTGCAACATCACGAACGACATTTGAATGCCCGGAACACACTCGTCACCCTGCTTAAGAAAGGCGTCATACCCATCATAAATGAAAATGACGCCATCTCTTTTACCGAAATCAAGTTCGGGGATAACGACCGGCTATCCGCGCTGGTGGCCAGCCTTCTGCCGGCGGATCTCCTGGTGATCCTCACCACGGTGGATGGTGTGATGGAAGGTTTTGGAACCCGCCAGGCGCGCCTGGTCCCGGTCATCGAGCAACTGACCCCCGAAGTGGAGGAAATGGCTGGTGGCACCACCAGCGAAACCGCTGTCGGCGGCATGAAATCCAAGATGGACGCCGCCAAGATTGCCATCCGGTCGGGAATTCCACTGATCATCGCCTCAGGACTGCGGCAGAATTCCCTGCTGCGTGCGGCCGCGGGAGAAAACGAAGGGACGCTATTTGTTCCCGCGCCTAGAAAAATGCAGGGAAGAAAACGCTGGATCGCCTTTTTCCATCATCCCAAAGGTTCCATCAAGGTGGATGATGGAGCCAAAAAAGCCCTGCGCGAGCAAGGGCGCAGCCCGCTGCTGCCCGGGATCATCCGGTGCGAAGGTTCCTTTGGCCCCGATGAAGTGGTGCGCGTGTGCGATGAAAATGGAACCGAGTTTGCCCGGGGTATTGCGCGCCTCCCTGCGCGCGAAATCCGTTCAGAAAAAATTTCCCGGGCCATTGTGGTTCACCGGGATGACCTGGTGATTTTGTGAAGAATAAAAATAATTCATCCATTCAGGAATTACAAAAGGTCATGGCCCGTTTGCGTTCCCCCAACGGGTGCCCTTGGGACCGTGAGCAAACCCACGCCAGCCTGCGGCGCCATGCCATCGAGGAGGTTTATGAGTTGGTGGATGCCATCGAGGGAGGCGATGACGATGAGATGGTCGAGGAACTGGGAGATATCCTGTTGCAAGTGGTGTTTCACTGCCAATTGGCAAGGGAACGAAAAGCCTTCGATTTCAACCGGGTCTGCCGGACCTTGGTGCAAAAATTAATTCGCAGGCACCCTCATGTCTTTGGTTCCACAAAAGTCAAAAACGTGGATGAGGTATGGGCGAATTGGGAGCGCATCAAAAAAAATGAAAAAAAGGGCACGCGGCAGGAGCGCAAATCCGTCATGGACGGCATCCCACGCCATTTGCCAGCCTTGCTGCGGGCGGAAAAAGTGACCAAAAAAGCCCGAAAGGCGGGTTTGGCACCTGCTTCAAAGGGCCGCCGCGTGTCCAAAGCCGCCCTGGCCGGGGAATTATTTCACCTCGCCACCGTGGCTCTCGACCATGGCTGGTCAGCCGAGGAATTGCTTGTTGCAGAAGTCAGGCGGCAGGAACGACTTTTTCGTAGATTGGAATCCCGCCAGATGAGGGATTGAACCTTTTGGTGGTAACCTTGGTCCAATAGCATGGGTGGTCAGACGGGTTCATGCCAAGCCCTGTTGACAACCGGCCAAATGGGAACGATAGTCAACCAAGGCCTCTTGCCGCCATCTGTTTAAGCATATGAAAACACAAATTTTACCACAAATCATGGCGGCGGTATCATCGGTTGCCATGTTGGTGTTCGTCCCGGCGGTTCAGGCCCAGGAAACGGCATCTGCCAATACCTCCCAACCTGTGACCGTGTCCAACCCGGCTCCAGCGCCTCAGTTGCCTTACGGAGCCGCGCAAATCATCCAGCTTACCAAGGCACAGGTTGGGCAATCCACGGTGTTGGCTTACATTCGCAATGCGGGGAACAGCTACTCACTGGATGCCAATCAAATCATTTACATGCGTCAGCAAGGGGTTTCGGAATCGGTTATCACCGCGATGTTGGACCAACCCAAGGCGGGTGTGGCGCCGCCCTCCTCTCTGCCCCCTCCCACGGCCAATTCCGCTGCTACGGTGGCAGCCAGCCCGGGGGCATCCGCTGCCACTATTTATGACGGTTCCACTGCCGCCCCGGCCACCACGGCTCCCTCCGTCACTTACGTGGAAACCACCCCAACTTATGCTTATCCGACCACCTACTATGACGCCGGGTACCCCTACGTTTACGACTACGGCTGGTATCCGGGCGTTACCCTGGGGTTTGGCTACTATGGAGGATATGGTGGTTGGTACGGAGGCGGCTGGCGTGGCGGATACGGCGGGTGGCATGGCGATGGCGACTGGCATGGCGGATATGGCGGCTGGCACGGTGGGGGCTATGGAGGGTTTCATGGCGGTGGTGGGTTCGGTGGCGGAGGGTTTCACGGCGGTGGCGGCGGCGGAGGATTTCACGGAGGTGGCGGCGGCGGATTCCATCATTGATCTGTGGTTGGCGATAAAATGTCGGATTCTTGGGAGGGTCGCCTTGGCTGGCGGGTGCGGCGTTCCGGGGTTTGTTTGCCGAGGTGAATGGACGTATGTCAGCTTGGTAACTTGACCATTGGTCTTTGCGCATTGTGTAAAATGTGAAAGAACTGTCCAGCCAGGCAAACAGCCTTCACTATCAAGATGAATGATGCCAATAGTATTGGACATGAGGCTTAAAATGTGGGAATTATGCTGTTGTTTCAAATACGCTCCAAATGCACTCCCAATGCGTTTCAAATGACGGATGACGGCAAATAAAATCTACAACCCATGAATATTAAAAACCGAACGAACCTGCCGTCCGGTGTTTCCACTTTAAATTGCTTCTGCAAAGCAAAAGCCCATTTGAAATGGTCGCGCGGTGGGATGGGCGGGATTAAAGTCGGTGTGACGTTCATTCTTGGAATCTCGATGTTGTTGACCTTGGCTGGATGTGTGGGCTGGATGGATGATGGAGGATATTACGATGACGGTGGGTATTTTGGCGATGGAAATTCAGCTGGACAGAATGGACGAAACATTGAAGATGGAGATAAACCAGCTGGAAAGGATCTACCTTTGGAGTGA
>DAIDJC010000286.1 GCA_027451565.1 Limisphaerales bacterium
GGCAGAATATTTTGCCCCCCGGGAATGACTTTCCAGGAGCCGACGTCCAATTTTTGATCTGCCTGGCCAGCCAGTCTCACACTGGCGCGATGAAGCGGGGCTCCAAACAATGCCTTGGCATCATCTTCAGCCACAATGGCGTGAAACTCAAAATGCGCGGGATTGACCAAAAGACCCAACTCCGTGCCCTGAGGGAGCCACCGGCCGGAAAAATCAGAAAGAGAAGGGGCAATCCAGAAGCCGTCGTGACGGGCCTTTACCATGAGATGTTCCTGGTCATGAAGCAATTTTTGGATTTGGAAGGAAACCGAATCACGCAATTGGGACAAAGGTTGAATATCCGCTGGATCCTCGTCCTGAGCCAGTCGCAGACGGGCGTTGATTTCGTCAAGGTGTGCCCGTGTGTTTGAAATGGCGAGGGTCAATTCCGGGTTGGTGAGAACCAGGAGGGATTGGCCCTGGAGAACCCAGGCGCCGGGTTCAGCGCAGAGCAGAACCACCCTGCCCGGCGCCTCATTGACTGTGTCCGTCCGCTGGCTGGCCTTCACGATACCCGGGGCGCGAAGGGAATGGGGAAATGGAACCACTGCCAGCAGGACAAGGAGACAGGCAAACAGGCCCAGAGACACCCCGATGGCCCGGGCGCGAACCCGCTCCAGACGCGGGTTGAAGGCCAGGTACCGCGCCAGTTTGAACAGGGGCATGAAGGTCCATGAAACCAGGCAAAAGGCCGCCATGACCAAGCCGACGATCAAAAACCGGTCTGCAACCACCAGGAGGATTCCCGTGAAAACAACCACGCGGTAAATGCCGCTGGCCACCCCAAAGACGCCGAGCCATGCACCCTCCCTCCTGCTTCCTGCTGGCGCAGATGGGTTCTTTATTCCAAATAGAAACCGCTCGCACCAGGCCTGAAGCTGGAGTTGGGATCGCTGGTTCAGGTTTGGAATTTCAAGCAGGTCCGATAAAATATAATACCCATCAAAACGCATCAGGGGATTGATGTTGAAGAGAAGCGTGGATACCGAGGCCACAAACATGATATTGTAGGCCAGGCTATGGACCGCGCCTGGACCTGTCCGGGACCAGACGACTGCGGCAATGGCCGCAAAGAAAATTTCCGTGATCATTCCCGCCATTCCCACAAGCGCGCGTTTCCACCTTTCCCGAAAACTCCAGGAGGAGGTGGCATCCACGTAAGGCATGGGAGTGAAAATCATCAACATCACCCCCATGATGTGCACTTCGCCGCCAAACCTGCGGCAGAAATATGCATGGCCGAATTCGTGGAGGGTCTTGACCATGATCACCCCAAGGTAAAGCAGCGCCAAATTGCCCGGGTTGAGGATGCCTTCGCCCTGCGCCCGAAGGGCGCCCGCGTTGGACAGGGCGCATTGCAAGCCAAACCCAACCACCAGCAACCAAAGCGCCGCACCCCAAGGGCTGATCAGCCACCGCAATGCCCGAAGCGTCCGGACAAGAAAACGGTCCGGGTCCAGCAACGGAAACCTCATGAACATGATGTTCAGGAAACTAAATCCCAATTCACGCTGGCGGCGGGATTTGTACCTTTCGAATAATTGGGCGCTGTCCGCCGCCAGGTCGTATTGCAAAAGATTGGCAAAATAGAGCTGCGCCAGCAACTGAATGGCGTCCTCCTGGCTGGGCGCCGCATCCGGAAAACGGTCCAGGCATTCCTGCCAGGCCTGCTCCACGGTCCCATCAGCACGCAGTCGGGCCACAAATTCATACGCCGCCGGACGCAGTCGGAAATATTGGTTGCTGAAGGGGTTTTCGAGGATGATCCACCGTTCTCCGCGGAAATTCTGGCGCCGAACCCGCACCGCGGGGCGCAGGCAGATTTTCTGGCCAGCCACGCGGTACCAGGATTCACTGAATGTGCGCGGTATCCCCGTCATGTTACCACCATAATTTCATGCGCAGAAAATCCACCGTTCGATGAGTCAGTATCCAGATCAGGGAACGCTTGCCGGATTCCAACTTGCAAAGGCCGGTCATTCCCGGGCGCCACCAGTCAGGCGTCCTGTTTTGCGGTTCCAGCCGCACCAGAAAAACGCTGCCATCCTTTTGCGGCACCGCAGCCGGTTCCACCGTGCGAACGGATACCGGAAACCGGGTTTTGGGCAGTGTCACAAAGGCAATCTGCCCGCTGGCGCCGTTGGCGATTTCATGGATGTCGGACTCCGGTATTTCCGCCTGCGCATAAAGAGTGTCCAATCGCGTGACCCGTAAAAGCGCGTCCCCCTGTTTGACGGGTGATCCTATTCGTTCCCTTAGGTCTCCTTCAATGACCACTCCATCGAGGCCGGCGCGAAGCACGGAATGGTCCAGACGAAAGCGAACAAGGTCCAATTGAGCCTGTGCCTGGCGGGCCTGGGCTTGGTCAATCCGCATTTGTGCCATGTCATCGGCAGCGCGGTCTTTTTCCGCCTGCCTTTCGTAGCGGGAAACATCCGCGGCGGCGGCCGCCTGGTCCAGCAACAATTCATCCTGGTTCAGCATCACGAGAGGCTGTCCGCGGACAACCGGGTCTCCCGCCCTCACATATACTTCCCGGATGTACCCATCAAATGGCGCCGTCAGGAATTCTGCCTGGTCACTGCGTAGAATGAAGTTGCCGCCCACGCGGTAGGTGACCCGGATGAAGACCAGGCCTGCCAGCACCAGCACGGCCACGATGGCCCCCACTTTGCTCCAGGCATGGCCCGGCCCAAGCCATTGGGGAAGTCGTTCCTCCAATCCAGCTTTCCATCGGGCGCCAAACCACAGGTCACGCGAGTGCAAATCAGCCATCCGCCGAACGACCTGGTCGCTGGCAAGCCGGAGTTGCTGGACTTCAGACTGGGAAAAAGGTTGATCCCGCCGTTCGCATAGTAACACGGCCACCACCTTGTCATCCAGCCGCCATGGCAGCGAACAAACATGGCCGGATTTCTGGTCCATGGCAAAAGCCTCGTGGTCCCGAGACACACTGGCGGCTTCCGGCGATTCGGGCCACACAATTTCCTCGTCCTGGTCCACGCATTCTTCCATGGCGGCTTCCATGGCTTGCGCGGCAGCCATCTGGCGGTCAAATTGTTCTGTCCGGCTCATGGCCCGCAAACGGACATACCCCCCTTCCAGCCAGCCCAGGCTGGCACGGTCGCAGCGAAACCGGGTGGCTATGCCATTGCAGACAGCCAGCGCGGCAGGAATGAAACGCGTCGCATCATTCACCGGCACATTCAAATCCAAAACCGCCGCAAACTTTTCCACGTCCTGGCGGCTTTTTTGAAATGACAGGTTTTGCTGGTAAGACGATGACACATCCAAGACCAAGGAAAGCCGGAGATAAGATTCCCGGGCGGCAGATTCTGTAAAATCCTTGAGCTGCAACGCGAGCACCACTTCGTCCGAAGGATTGACCAGAGCAAGCCGCAGAGCCAGGACAAAGGCCCCTGCGCTGGCATCGGTGCATTCCATGAAATTGCCCTTTTCAACACATTTCCCGGCAAAGTCCGGGAGGCGGGATGTGAATTGGGTGCGAAGGCGTGACAGGCCTGTGCCCGCCTCCCAATCCGCAATCCTGTTCCAGCGAGGCTCCTTTCCTGGCTGGCCCAGCAACAACACGGCCGCATCGGCCTCAGCCAGTTGTGCCGCTGCAGCCACGTAACGAGGCCAGAAATCCCGGGCCGGACCTGCAAATTGCCGCAGGCCCCTCAGTTCCTCCATGGCTTGAAGAT
>DAIDJC010000287.1 GCA_027451565.1 Limisphaerales bacterium
GTCCGGCCGTATTCAGGAGAAGGCAGAGAGCAATTGATGGTTAAGACCCTTCAACCCGAAAAGCGAACTGGAAAGGGTCAGGATGCGCCCGGTGGATTGGGCCAGATTGGCCTTTTAAATTTCGTTTTTCCGGTTCAATCCAAGCCCTTACGGGTTTACCCGGCATCGCATGACAAAACCCCGCGGTGATGTGGAAGCAGGCAGGCCTGAATGAATAAAAGACATGGCTCACCGCCTCATGCAAGCAGTAAACAGCGCCCGCTTTTTGGTCATCCAGCCGTTGGCCAGCCATGCTTTGAAGGCACCGCAGACACCGCCCTCCATTTCGGTCGGTGATAAAAAATTTGAAACTGTCGAAACCGGCTTGAAATCCCATCCCAATCAGGGGCAAGATGGGACTGCGTCCCGATTCGTGCGCCTGAATGAATAATATCCTCTTACCAGACCATGACTCCCTTGCCCTGAATTTGAAAACCTGGCAAACGATCCATCCTGAACTGGCGGGCATGGTGGCATCCGGCACGCCCGCCCACGCCGCCATTTCCCAGGCAGGATGGAAAATGCTGAGGCTGAACAATCCCCGGGAGGCGTTAAAGCTATTCCAGGCCGCCACAGCCCTGAACCCTGGCGATGCCGCATCATGGTTGAACCTGGGCAACGCATTCGAAAAAGTCGGCAAACTGAAGGAATCGGCGGAAAGCCTGGGAAAATGCCTGAAGCTCGATTCAAAAAACCCCACCGCCTGGGTATTGCTGGGAATGGTTCAGGCAAGACAGGGAGACAAAACAGCCGGTGAAACCAGTTATCGAAACGCGCTGGCGGCAGACCCCGGCTGCCTGGCGGCATGGCAATGCCTTGGGCTGTCCAAACAGGAACAAAAGCAATTGCCCGAAGCCATGGAATGTTTCAAACAATGTGCCGCGTTGGATCCCAAGAACCCGGCGGCACCCGCCTTGCTTGGACGGCTGAGCTTCGAAACCGGCAAAGTCGAGGATGCTGCGGCCTATTATCGGAAAGCCTCGGCCATGGACCCGGCCAACCTCGCCAATCACAGGATGGCGGCACGAATGGATAGGCTCACCCAAATTATTCATGGAGCAGACCCTTGGACTGTGGCACATGCCGGAGCGGGAGACCCGGACCAAGCCTCGGTTCAGGAGCAACTGGAGGGTGCTTTTCATTATTTTAACGGGTTTGGTTACAGGGACGCCGCACTGCGGACGGGCGAGGCCTTTCTTCGTCTCCACCCAGGCCACGCCGTCATGTCTTATCATATGGCAGCCTTGAAAGGGGATGGAAATGTGACGCAATCTCCAGAGGCCTACCTGGTCGAAACATTTGGAAATTTTGCCGACCGGTTTGATGCGCAATTGGTTGAACTTTTGGATTATGACGTTCCCAGGAAAATGGTTAAGGCCATCCAGGAGTTTGCCGCCAAACAAACCTATGACAGGGTCTTGGATGCAGGTTGTGGCACCGGTCTTTGTGGAAAAGCTCTCCGCCCGGTTTGCAACCATTTGACTGGCGTGGACATCTCCAGGCAGATGCTGGAACAGGCTTCCCTGAAAGAAGTGTATGACCAATTGGTTTGCGGGGAAATTGTCTCCCACATGGATCATCACCCCAATGGGTATGACTTGATCACTGCCGCAGACGTTTTGATCTATTTAGGCGACTTGGAAAAGGTTTTCAAAGCAGCGGCGCAGTCATTGAAATCCCGGGGGGTGTTTGCCTTCAGCATTGAGGCATCGGACCAGCCGGGATTCAATCTTCGGTCCTCAGGCCGTTTTGCCCATCATCCTTCCTATGTGCTGGAAAAATCCGCGCCTGCCTTTGAGAAACTGGCGTGCCTGCCGGTCACTGTCCGGAAGGAAGCCCACCAGCCTTTGGCAGGGTTCATCCTGGTTTTACAAAAATCATGACCCCGTTAAACGAATGAGGCCACCTTGAACACGGGCCTCAGGTGATCAATCCCGGGAACTGATCCATTGTTTTCAACACCAGTTCGCCAAACAGGGTGTTTGCCCAGGCAAACCAAGGACGGGTAAAGTGGTTCGGGTTGTTCGCGTCAAAGGCCTCATGCATGAAACCCGTGCCAGCATGTGTGCGCTTTAAGGTTTCCAGACACTGCCCCACCTCTTCCCTGTGCGTGCTGGTCAATCCCTGCATGATCAAACCCAGTGGCCATATCATCCCTCGCCCGGCGTGAGGCCCACCCGGACCGCTGGCCACCGAACCTTGGCAATAATAGGGGTTGGCACCCGAAAGTATGAATTTGCGGGTGGCAAGATAACACGCATCGCCGGACTTCACGGCACCAAGGTAGGGTAGCGATAGCAGGCTGGGCGCGTTGCCATCGTCTATGCAGTAGCTGTTTCCATACGCATCCACCTCATAGGCAAAAATCCGCCCGGTTCCGGCCAGGTCCACCTGGGCATATCGGTCCAGGGCAAGCCGGACTTCCCGGGCCAGGCGTTGGCACGCTCCAGCCAAATCATGGTCCTGATGCAAGGCTTCGACCATCTCGGCCGCCTGAAGCAGGCTCACCACGGCAAAAAAATTGGATGGCACCAGGAATGGAAACATCGTGGCATCGTCACTGGGCCTGAACATGGAGTAAATCATGCCAACAGGCCGGGCAGGATTGCCATAGCCAGCCCCGGCAAGGGTGTCAGACTGTGTCTCGGTCCGGCGCTGGAAATGGTACGGGCCTGGACTGTCCTTGCGTTGTTGTTCCCGGAATGTGCGGACAATGGCCGCGACTGCATCCCGCCATTCGTGGTCAAAAGGTGACGCGTCACCGGAGGCTTTCCAATAACCATGTGCCAGCCGGAGGGTGTAACAAAGCGAATCCACCTCCCATTTCCGCTCATGCACACCAGGCTTCATCGTGGTCAGGTCCGTGGACCATTCGCTGACCTGGTTTGAATCCTTGTAAAAGGCATTGGCATAGGGATCCAGCAGCACATAACGGGTCTGGCGACGAATCACCCCGGCGATCATCATTTGCAAATGGGAATCCTCCTTCATCAAGGGAAGATAGGGCCATACCTGGGCGGAACTGTCCCGCAACCACATGGCATTGATGTCGCCGGTTATGACATAAGTGTCCGGCTGGCCATCCAACCAGCCAAAATCCACGGTCGTATCCAAGGTGTTGGGGAAACAGTTTCCAAACATCCAGGCCAGTTCCTTGTCACGAAGTGTGGACTGGACCCGGGCTATGGTGTCCTCCACGGCGGGACTGGTGAAACGTCGCTTGGCCGGAGGAGTGCGAACCACCGGGAACAAGGATGAAGCCCGGGCCATGGATGGGGCTGCCAGCAAACCCGCCGCGGCCATGGATGTGTTCAAGAGAAATTGTCGCCGATTCATGCCCTCATTTAAACCGGGCATGGGGATTTTGCCAAAAGAAAACGAAAAAAGTGATGACTATGAATCTGGCTCGCGCCGACCGGATCAGACAACAGACATTCGAATAGGCCGGGGCGCAAATCCGAATGGATCTGCAACAAACCAGATGCGTCGCCAGCCGCCAAAAGAACCAGTCAGTTTGAGAACGTCATTTCTTGACCGATCCCAAGGGGGATGCCGCCCATTCGGCTGGCTGGCAACCAGGGACGAAGATTTGAGGTTCCCATTCCAGAATGCGGCTTTGGGGGCGCATCTCAGTTTTTAGGCTGGTGAAATTTGCGTGAAAGGAGAGCGAAGAGGCGGTTTTG
>DAIDJC010000288.1 GCA_027451565.1 Limisphaerales bacterium
AACGGCTATGATTTTCTGGCCCGGCTTCGCAGTCAATGGCCCGAGTTGCCCTCGCTCATGATCACAGCCTATGCCACGCCCAAACTTGCTGTGGAAGCCATCAAGGCGGGCGCAATGGATTACCTGTCCAAGCCGTTTGAACCAGAGGAGCTTTTTCATGCCGTGGCCCGCTGTGCGGAACGCTTCCAGTTGATGCAGGAAAACGCCGAGCTCCGGGCCCAGGCTGGCGAGGTGCCAGGCTTGGACCAAATGGTGGGGGACTGCCAGCGAATGCGCGAAATTCGTCAACTCATCCGGACCATTGCCCCCACGGATGCCAGGGTGCTGGTTCTGGGCGAGAGCGGCACGGGCAAGGAATTGGTGCCAGGCGCCTTGCACTCCTTGAGTCTGCGCCGTGCCCGCGCTTGCATTCGCATCAATTGCGCCGCCATCCCGGAAAATCTCCTCGAAAGCGAACTTTTCGGCCACGAAAAGGGAGCGTTTACAGGCGCCCTGAAGCTAAAACGCGGGCGGGTGGAGGAAGCCGACCAGGGAACACTTTTCCTGGATGAAATTGCCGACATGGGCAAGCCTCTGCAGGCCAAACTGTTGCGGTTTCTGGAAGATGGATCCTTTACCCGCGTGGGTGGGTCGGAGGAATTGCGCGTAAATGTGCGCCTGGTGGCCGCCACCAACAGGGACCTCGCCAAAGCCATGGCCAATGGTGATTTCCGCGAGGACCTTTATCACCGTTTGAATGTGGTGCAAATCAACCTGCCCGCATTGCGCGACCGCGGGGATGACATGATCCTGCTGGCTGACCATTTCGTGAGATTTTTCCGGGTCCGCATGAACCGCAGCGTGGAGGGCATTACCCCGGAGGCCCAGGTTATCCTCAAATCCCTTCCCTGGCCCGGCAATATCAGGGAATTGAAAAATGTCATTGAGCGCGCGGTCATTTTGGAAACCAGCGACGCCATCCGCCCCGCCAGCCTGCCGGATTTTAACAGCCAAATCCTCCGCCCCAATCCTGCCGCAATCGTCCCTGCGCCAGGTGAATCACTGGATGACATTCTGCTACGCCTGGAACGCGACATCATTGGCGGTGTCCTCGAGCAAAATCATTTCAGCCTGACACGCACAGCCGCCCAGCTTAGAATGACGAGACATGCCCTGCGCTATCGAATGCAGAAATTGAACATGAAACTGGCCGGGGATGACAACGGCGCCCACTCTGCCGACGAGGGTGAATGATGAGAAAATTCTTTCTTACAGCCAACGCTGAGTCGCTCGATTACCTGATCGTTCCAGTGCTTTTTTTGCTCATCGCCCTGGCCGCGGGCCTGGTGACGGTGTGGGTTTTTCACCGCAAGCCTGCGCGCAAAAAACGGCGCAAGCATCGCCATTCCCATTCGCGAAAAACACTCGCCGGGCAAAGCGATTCCGCCACCCCCGTGACAGCCAGGTCCAGCCAACCGGATGATTCCTGATGGAAACCAGCCTTGCCATCACCCGCAAAAGCGCCTCGAACCTCGCGCTCGCCTTTGTGCTCCTTCCCAAGCCCAAACGGGACGCCATGTGCGTGCTTTATGCCTTTTGCCGCGAGGTGGATGACGTGGCGGATGAGGATTCCGTGGCTGTGGATATCCGCCGTGGCCGCCTCGGCGCATGGCGTAAAGACCTGCTTCTGGCAGTTCAAGGACAAACCCCGCAATCCCCCATTCTGCGTGAACTCCAACCAGTCATTCAAACTTTTGGTTTGGATTGGACACTCTTGGAGGAGATCATCAAGGGCTGCGAGATGGATCTTGAAACGATTCGATACAGGGATTTTGAACATCTGGACCTTTATTGTTACCGCGTGGCTTCGGCTGTGGGCCTGCTCAGCATACGGATTTTTGGCCACAGCCAGCCAGCCACGCGCGATTACGCCATCCACCTGGGCAAAGCCCTCCAACTGACCAATATCCTGCGGGATGTCAAAAACGATGCCCAGCGCGGACGCATTTACCTGCCGCAATCTGAACTGCAAAGGTTTGGAGTGACGGATAAGGAAATCCTGGATGGCTGCTATTCTGCAAGGTATCAGGCGTTGGCGCAGTGTGTCGGCGAGCGCGCCCGTCATTTTTACAATCTGGCCCGCCAGGTTCTTCCCGCCGATGACCGCCGCAACATGGTTGCGGCGGAGTTGATGGGTTCAGTTTATTGGCAACTCCTGCTCAAGCTTGAAAAAGCCAGTTTCAACGTCTTTGGCCCCCATCCCTTGAAGATAGGCAAGGTTGGCAAGCTGGCATTGATCCTCCAGGCATGGCTTCGACACCTGGTCGGGTCAAGGGAATCCTATTACGGCGCTTCTTCAAACCCCGTGTGACCCGCTCCGCACCCCCATCCCCATCCCGTCGGCTGATTGTAAACGCGGATGACTTTGGATTGTCCGCGTCTGTCAACGCAGCGGTCATTCAGGCTCATCGGAATGGAATCTTGACCACGGCCAGCCTCATGGTCAATGAGTCCGGGTTTGATGAGGCGGTCGCGTTGGCGCGACAGAATCCGCGACTGGGCGTGGGTTTGCATCTCACCCTGCTCCAGGGGCATGCCTCTCTTTCCCAGGAAAAAATACCGGGACTCGTGGGGCCGGATGGTGCCTTCACTCATTCTCCGGCAGGGGCGGGGATGAAATATTTTTTCAAAAAATCATTGCGTGCGCAACTCCAGGGGGAAATCCGGGCCCAACTCCAAAAATTCCGGGAAACCGGGCTGGTGCCCGACCATGTCAATGGCCATTTGCACATGCACCTGCATCCGGTCATTCTTCCCCTGTTGCTCCAGGAGGTTTCCCTGGCCGGTATCAGGCATGTGCGTCTGACCCGCGATAGCCTTCGCCTGAGCCTCCGCTTATCCAGTGGGCGATGGTTTTACCGTCTCTCTCATGCCGTTATTTTTGGGATTCTCTCCAGACGGGCCCAGTCCGCATTCCACTCGCTTTCCATCCGTCACACCGGCAAAACCTTTGGGCTGTTTCAGGATTCGCGCATGGATGAAAACCACGTTCTCCAGCTCCTTCCCCTCCTCCCCAACGGGGTGTCCGAGTTGTATTCTCATCCTTCGCTCGACCGGTTCCGGCATGAATTGGAAGCTTTAACCAGCCCGAAAGTAAGGGGAGAAGTGGAGCGCCTGGGTTTGGAGTTGATCCGCTATCAGGATTTGAATTGAACCCAAAAAGGGAAATGGAAAGGTCCAATGTCCGGCAAGATGCCGGAGCGGAAACTCTTTGGAAAAATCGAAACCATACCGAAGCAGTCGGGTGAGATTTTTCCAATGAGTTTGGGCCCGGTAGATTGGGGCAGATTGGCCTTTTGAATTTCCTTTTTCGAGAGGAACGCGTAGGGCCTCCAAATGCGGGGAAACAATATCCTCATTGACCCAGATCATGCCCAATTATCATTTTCTCAGATCCCAAAAAGGCAGGGGGAAGTCAAAACTACAAAATATCAGGGTACACGGGCGCGTCTCAGATTTTGGGAGAGTCCCCCTCAGTCTCCGAGTTTGAATTTTTATAAGCCTCCACAAACCAACTGCTCTGCTCTCCCTCCCCATCAATCTCCATGGGTGGCGGGGACCGGGGAGGGGTGGCACCGAGCTTTCGGGAAGTGAAATGGTTTATTTATCGCGCTGGCTGTTTGCGATCCCCCCTCTCCTTAATCCTCTCCCCGCGCTCCGCTGGCGGGGCGAGGAAACC
>DAIDJC010000289.1 GCA_027451565.1 Limisphaerales bacterium
GATTTTTATGGCGTAGTAACACCCTCAATTGTTGGTTCATCATTAACAACCATATTACCCGGCAGACTCAATCTTGGAAAAAGGCCACTTCCAAAGCAGCGAATTTTTAGCCCAAAACTGCTTCTGAACTTTTTGGGCTTTAAATTGCCTTATCCCAGTCCAGCATACGAGCGTACCTTGTGGATGCAAAATGCAATTGTTTCAATTTCAGGCAACAGGGTTTTTCTGATTTAAGGCGGTTTTCCATTTTGATGTTTTAATAAACGAGCTTGGTCGGAATTTTTCATAAACTGCACAGTTTTTAGATGCCAAAATGGACATTCAGTCAAACCAAAGGACATTGGAACCTTCTGTGTGAGGCACCCCCGATTTGTTGGACACGGCGTCAAATAGACGGAAAATGACGATTAAGAGTGTTTTTGGGCGGGACAAGATCGTCATGGCCCAAATCGTGCTTCGTGTTTAATTTCACAAACTTAGTGAAGTTTGGAAATTGAAAAATGCGCAGTGGCAGGGGGGAGGCCACCCTTGAAGTGGGACAGGTTTCTTTGCCATATGATTTGCAGAATTGGAATGGAATTGAACCGAATGTTAAAATCAGACCAATACATAGACCGGGTAAAGGATTTGCCTCCGGCGCCCACTGTGGCCAACGAGTTGTTGGGGCTTTTTGGCGACCCAAACCATGACATGGATCGCATTGTGGACTTGATTGGCCATGACCAATCGTTGACGGTCGAGGTTTTGCGGCGGTGTAATAGCGCTTCTTTCCGCGGCGCGGAGCCGGCTTTGGACATGTTTGACGCAATCACCCGCCTGGGTTTTTACGAGGTTTATTGCGTAGTAGCCGCGCTGGTTGGCGCACGCGCCATGTCGTGCGGCAAAACCAGCGGCGGCTCGGATGCAGTCAAGCTGTGGCGGCATTCAGTGGTGACAGCAGTATCTGCCGCGACCCTGGCGAAACGGGCCGATGAACCTGAGGCTGTTGCTTTCACCTCCGGCCTTTTGCACGATATTGGCAAGCAGGTATTTCATTCGGTCGAAGGCCCGGCTTACTCTGACCTGCTGCGGCGGACCGAACACAACGGCGGGCAATTGGCCGAGGTGGAAAAGGCGGCTTTTGGGGTGAACCACGCTGAAATTGGTGGCAGGCTTCTTTCACGCTGGGGCCTTCCCGGCGCGGTGGCGGCAGCGACAACCCACCATCACGATTCACCGAAATTGGCAGGGGAACATGAAAGTTTGGCCGCAATGGTAAGTTTGGCAAATAATTTGGCATACCAGATAGTTGACCAGCCAAGCCGCACCCCAAACCTGCAATCGTGCCACCCGGATTCGGTCATGTTGATGCAGTTGTCGCCAAATGAAGTTGAGCCGCTTGTTGCAGAAATCAAATGCAATTTGGAGCGTGTTCAAAGCCTGCTTGATCTGGCGCCCTGAATCCATTTTGCGGAAGTTTGGATCCTGTTCGGCTGCCATGCCACGTGCGTTTTCACCCCATCAAGCAGGTTTGCCGGCTTGGTTCAGTTTCCCGTCTGTAGGGGAACGAAAAACCGGCCCTGCCCGGACCCTGGCTGTTTGAACCTGGCGAGTCCAGCAGGACTTGGGAGATCAGGGGCCTTTCCCATTCTTGAGCATGATTCCAAGGCAGACCAGAATCTGATGCGCATGGGTCCTCATTGCTTTGAAATACCCTGCGCCTATCGGGTTTCGCAATGGGCTGGCTCCTGAAAGGGCGGGCCAGGAACCGGCACCCATTATCTATCTCTTTTTGGGGTTCGTCAGACCCTCAATCTGCAGCGATGGAAACAAATTTATAGTTGCCGGAACCAAACTGAAACACTGCCCTTTTGCCATCCATTCGAAGGAATTTGACCCCGCGGGCCTGGGTGGCAGGGCTGCCACTTTCCGTCACGGATTGCAACCCTGAGGCGGGCAAATAGAGGGTTGCCGTGGTGTTGGCAGGAATGGAAACGGATTCCAAGAACCGGGACCCAACAATCTGCCAGTGGCTATCAATCATACCATGGATGGAATTGTAACTGGCATGGACGGAAGTCACACCCCCCACAACTGCCGGCTTGAAGATGATTTTTTTAAACCCAGGCCCTGACGGATCGCATTGGATTCCGGCAAGATCGTGATAAAACCATTCATTGATCTGGCCAAGCATAAAGTGATCCTGGGAGCCAAAACTCCCCACCCCTCCATCCCACTTTTCCGTCAGGCTTGTGGCCCCCATTTTTAACTGGTACCCATAGCCTGGTTTTTGGGACTGGTTATTCATGGCATAAATCAGGGCCGAATGACCGCTGTCTGCAAGGGCGCGCAAAAGATAACGGTAGCCGACGTCCCCGGCGGTCAAACCCCTGGCGCGCACATCAGCCACAAGGTTGCTGACCACCCCGGACCGATTGGTGTTTTCAACCAAATCCATGACGAGAGCCAGCGAATCAGCGCACTGCGAGCCGGAAGCGTACTGATGTGTGCCCGGGTGGTAGTATGCTTTGTTAAAGGCCATGCGGATTTTGGCTGCGAGCTGGTCATATTGCTTTTCCTCATCGGGCTTGCCCAGGAGCGCGGCAGTGCGCGCGAGAATCCAGCTTAAGCGCTCATAAAATGCGGTTGCCGTAAGCCCGACAGGGGTAAGCTGCGAACCCCAGGGCGGCTTTGGACCCAAGTCATACCAATCGCCAAGGCCGGTGGTGATGATTTGATTCCTGGCTGAGCCGCCCAGAAAGGCAACGTAGCGTTTCATATCGCCATAATAACGGCGCATAAGAGAGGTATCGCCGTCGAATTGATACTGCTGCCATGCGTCCATGATGAATGCCCCGCCCCACTCGGGAGAGTTTCTAAAAGCGTTGTTCATGTCAGGAGAGCCAGCAATGAAATATTCCGGGGCGATGTTTGGCACCAGGCCATTTTTTAACTGGGCGTCATCCATGTCATGCATCACTTTGCGCAGCAGGGGAGCCATGTCGAAGTTGTAGCGCAGCGATGGACCATTCAAGTGTGTCTGCTCCAGCCAGCCAAGTTTCTCGCGGTGGGGACAGTCAGTCATGATGCTCATCATGTTGTTCATCTGCGCCCAGCGAACCAGCCAGTAGATGTGATTAAACAGGGGATTTGAGGTTTCAAAAGTCCCGACGGGCACAGAGGAGGAATGGATCACAACCCCCTCCAGTTTTTTGATTTTTGGCAGGTCCCCGCAGGTTTTCGCGGGAAAAAGCTCCACCTGAAAATAACGGCAGCCTTGGTAGAAAAATCGTGGAAAATAGTTTTCTGTACCGCCGCCGGCAAGTGTGTATTGCCACCAGGCCGGTCGAACGCCGTCCTGGGTGCAACTGCGGCGGTCCACCATGCCGTCCGGCTTGAGCAATTCCGAAGGAATAATCCGCACGCAGGAACCGCGTGGGCCGGACACGGAGAGGCGCGGCATCATGGAACAATTCTGCCCGAGGTCGAACACCAGGATGTCGGTGCTCATTTTTCTTATCGAGGCGGGCTCGAGAGTTTGCATTGCTCGAATCGGAGGCGCGGCACACGTGATCCCCCGCAGAATCCCGCCCGGCCCCGAGGTTTCAACCGCCGGCATCCATTGGGAATCCAACCTGAAACCCTGCTGGTCCCAACCCGCCTCCACGAGGCGCCCATCAAAATCTTCCCCCCCAAATATATTGTTGAACGTGACAGGACCGGGAGC
>DAIDJC010000290.1 GCA_027451565.1 Limisphaerales bacterium
ACAACTTGTTGATTGACTATATTTTATGTAATATAAAAGTATTTGGCACAACCGTTGCTTGGTGAAAAATGAGGTTTTCCGCATAACGCGAACACCAAACCAAACAAACCATGCTTGTAAAGATGACCACCCTCAGTTTGAAATTTGAACCTGAGTGCAGTTCTTTTCGCCTAACTCAGTTTATTGGGAAACGATGCCTGACTTTTCCGCCGGTCACGGTTGTGAAAGTGGGTCCGTTAAAATTCACCCTTCTTTCCCGTCATTTTGCCTAAAAGGATTCTGGAATTCTGCCAAGAGATTTCCGACTGCTGAGGACATGGTCCTGCTGTGAGATTGTCGTCCAGACCGGCCTGCTGCCGATAATACACCTCTTGGTGGTCTTCTTAGAACCTCAATCAATTTCAAATCCCAATCTAAAGACTCATGAAAAAATTTTGGATCACAGTCTGCATTCCCTGGCAGGGAGGATTTCTGCGTTTTGTTTCTGGCTGGTTTTGGGTGGCGATGGTTTTGGCCGTTGCCCCCCGCGTTTCGGCAATAACAATCACATCAGGCCCGACTTTTTTGCCTGCGCCGAATGCTCCCCTGGCTGGGACGCTGCAGTTGACAACAGATGTGCCGTCCAGGGTGAGTGTGCTGGTGGATACCGGGACAAATGTCTGGGAACGCAACTTTTACGATTACGGCACGACACACTCGCTGACGTTGTTGGGATTCAAATCAAGTCTTACCAACGAAATTGAAGTTAATGTCTATGACAAGGATCAGGAAGTTTACACCGCGCCACAATTGCTGACCTATGTCACGCCGCCATTGCCTGCCAATTTTCCAACGATCAACGTGTTGACAAGCAAGCCGGAGCTGATGGAGCCGGGCTACATGCTTTTTGTGATCGGCGGCAGAGCCTATACCAACACCTATATTACCATGATAGACAATACAGGGGATGTGGTGTGGTACTGCCAGGACACCCCCTACGCGCCGGTGGATGTGAAGCAGATTGCGGATGGGAATTTGTTTCTCCAGGAAGCGGGCGAACCCAATCAGTTCATTGAAATGAACATGCTGGGGCAGATTGTGCAAACATGGCAGCCTCCCTCGCAATACCCCATCAACAACCACGAGGGTCTGGTCACAAGCCACGGCACCATCATGTACATAAGTGACGAGACCTTGATGGTCACCAATTTCCCCACCAGCGACACCAATCCCAATCCAGTCACGGAAACCACTGCCATTGACGACAATCCCATAGTGGAAATCTCCTACACAAACAGCGCGCTTCTGAACGTGTGGTCCCCGTTGGGATCGCAATTCATTGACCCAACCCGGGTCACGTACCTCACCTATGGCGAGTTTTCCGGGTCACCCTACGGCGTGGACAGCGAACATGAGAACGCATTGATTGACGACACCAATGACAACTCGGTGATTGCATCCATGCGCGACCAGAACGCAGTTTTCAAGTTTAGCCGGGCAACGGGCAAATTGAAGTGGATATTGAGCGACCCGGCGCTATGGGGGACCAACTGGCAGGGCTGCCTGCTCGCTCCCCAAGGAAGTCCCTTTAATTGGAATTACGGGCAACATGCGCCCTACCTGACGCCGCAGGGCACTTTAATGGTGTACAATGACGATAATTACCAGGCCAGCCCGTACGCGGCGACTG
Organism: Limisphaerales bacterium; assembly: GCA_027451565.1. Lineage (GTDB taxonomy): Bacteria > Verrucomicrobiota > Verrucomicrobiia > Limisphaerales > UBA11358 > UBA11358. The sequence goes on from DAIDJC010000290.1 coordinate 1,670, forward strand.
TGGCGGACTCAAACAATTACAGCAGTTGCGTTGAGTATGCCATTGATGAAACGAATATGCAGGTGAGCGAGGTTTGGAACTCGGCCTGGCAAACAAACCAGGACCGGCTCTACACCCCCTTCATTGGCCGGGTTCAATGGCTGCCGCAAACCCGCAATGTGCTGGTGGATTTTGGCGGGGTCACCTACGTGAACGGTGTTCATCCCAGCACAAACGCGCCAAACGCCTTGATGGTGCGGCTCAGGGAATACACCCATGATCCGGTGCCGCAGGTGGTGTTTGACCTGTCCTTTTTTGACTACACCAACACCAGCCCAACTTACACCGGCTACACCTGTTACCGGGCGTACCAGATTCCAGACCTGTACACCCATCCAGTCACCCCGGTCTGCGACCTGACAGTCGGCGAACAGGGTCAGATCCCTATTCTTCAGTTCAGCGCGGACCCGGCAAACAGCTGCGTGGTTCAAGCCTCAACGAACCTGGTAAACTGGACAACGATCGGGACGCCATTGGAAAACGGTGAGGAGGGCCAATACATTTACGAAGACCTGGATTCAGGAAGGTTTGAAACACGATTTTACCGTGTGGTGACACAGTAGGATGCCATGAACTCCGTGCCAACGTCCGGTATTCCCAACGGTTGGCCTGCGCCAGAATGACGCGCCGCGAATGGGCGGGATCAGTTCACCTGCCCGCATATTTCTTCCCAGTCAACACAAGTCAGGTTAGGCACCGCCCAATCCGGGGAGCATGCCCGCAACTCATCCAAGCTGGATCCCCCCGTTGCGACCGCAAGCGTTTTTGCGCCAATGAATTTGCCGCACCGGACGTCATGGGGTGTATCCCCCACGACAATGATTTCCTGCGGTTGAAGATTCGCCCCCATCACCCGGCGCCCGCGTTGCAGCGCTGCCATGGCTATGTGATTCCTGTCCTCATGATCATCGGCAAACCCGCCAAATTCGAAATGCGACCACAAATCAAAATAGCGCAGCTTTATTTCAGCGCCGAGTTGGATATTACCGGTCAACAGGCCAAGCGCCGGGGCGGCCCGCCGGGACTGCAATTGCCGAATCAAATCATGAATTCCCAAGCAGGCATGGCCATTCGTGGTCTGGGCCAAAATATGGTCGAGCCAGAAAACGTAGCGGTCAAAAAACTGCCGGAAATGCGCCGGAGATTCATCCAGCCCGTGGATACGGAAGAATTCCCGGACCAGGCTCACGTCAGTGCGCCCGGCAAACTTCATTCTCTCCGAACCGTGATGAAGGTCAAATTCCGTGGCAAACGTGCGGGCAAAAGCCCGAGTGCCTGCATGGCCGGTGTTCACCAGCGTGCCATCAATGTCAAAAAGGATCAACCGAACCATGCAGCATCCTACCCGCGATCCATTAAAACAGCCAGATCATACCCGGCCCTTTTTCCATGGCATGGCAAAGCCGCGCCATCCGCTTCAATCAGGGAAACCCGCGCATAATCCCGGCGGGCGGACCCGGTTTTTCTGGCATCCCGCACAATGAAGCCATCCAGGCATTTCGGGGATGGACATTCCGATTCCACAGGGCATCTTTGCCATCATGAAAATCCACTTCTTCGGCGCGGCACGCACCACCACCGGTTCCATGTACTGGATTGAGGTCAACGAAAAAAACATCCTGATGGAGTGCGGGCTATTCCAGGGGCACAGGCAGGAATCTGAAGCGCTCAACCATGAGTTGCCGGTCGTTCCCGGGAAGCTGGATGCGGTTTTGCTCAGCCACTCCCATCTGGACCACGCTGGCAGGCTGCCGCGGCTCTGCCAAGGGTACGATGGCCCGATTCATTGCACCTCCGCCACCCGCGACCTCTGCAGTATCATGCTCATGGATTCCGCCCACATCCAGGAACAGGATGCGCTGTTTGTTTCCAAGGTCCGCGCCCGCAAAAAGATGCCCCCAGTATCGCCATTGTACACCCGGAAAGACGCGGAAAAATGCGTCCAACAATTGAAGCCTCATGGATATGAGCAAAC
>DAIDJC010000291.1 GCA_027451565.1 Limisphaerales bacterium
CAAGCCTGAGCGGGAGGAGGAAGCGTTGAAAAGATTCCTGGCCCGGCGCGTGGACGGGCTTTTGATCACGCCCGTTTACAGGTTTGAAGCGGATTCCCGCATCTACCAGGAAATTGCGGCGCGAAAAATCCCCACCATCCTGCTGGGACCGCCCGCGCCCTTTTGCCGACAATTTCCCTCCGTGGAAATTGAGGAAACACTGGCCAGCCACAATGCCACGCGGCACCTGGTCCAACTGGGACATCGCAAAATTGTATATCTCACAGGCCCTCCAGCCACGCCCTGGGCACACGAACGGTTTGAAGGTTACCGCCGGGCGTTGCGCGAGGCGGATATTGAAGTGGATGACCGGATGGTGTTTGCCGCCGGGACCACCATTGAGGACGGCATCAAAGCCACCCTGCAGATGTTGAATGAGGGAATACACCCCACGGCCATTCAGGCGGTGAATGACTTGGTGGCCGTTGGCGCAGCGGAAACCATGCTTGCCCAAGGGTTCAAAATTCCTGCCGATGTGTCCATCATCGGGTTTGGAAACATCCTGGTCGCGGAATTTTACAAGGTGCCCCTCACCACGGTTTCCCAACCCAAACACAGGCTGGGAATGGTGGCCATGGAAGCGATGATGAACCTGATCCGCACCGGGGTGGATGCAACCAACCCCACCCGCAAGCTGGTGGCGGAATTGGTGGAGAGAAAAAGTTGCGCCCCGCCCCGCCCGGCGGCAACCTGAATCTTTGACTTGGATCCACGCTCAAAGATTCACGCTCAAGCTCGGCTTAGTCCTTTTGGGCAGCCAGAAACCGCTCGGCATCAATGGCGGCTGCGCATCCAGCGCCAGCGGCTGTTATGGCCTGCCGGTAAACCCGGTCCGAACAATCACCAGCCACAAACACTCCTGGAACACTGGTCAGGGACCCTTGGCGAGCCGACACAAAACCTTGTTCATCCATTTCGATCTGCCCCTTGAAAATGCCGGTATTGGGACCGTGCCCAATGGCGATGAACACGCCTGCGCATTCCAGAAAGGATTGTCCGCCATTTTTCACGTTGCTGAGCTGCACCCCGGTGACCTTGCCCTGGGCCACATCCAGAATGCTGGTCACTTCCGTGTTCCAAATCGGCTTGATTTTGGGGTGCCCCAGAACCCTTTCTGCCATGATGCGGGAGGCGCGCAGACTCTCCCTGCGATGGATCAAATGCACGACCGATGCAAACCGGGTCAGATACAGGGCTTCTTCACAAGCTGAATCGCCTCCGCCCACCACCACCAGTGGCTTTTGACGAAAAACCGGAAGGGCGCCGTCGCAGGTGGCACAATAAGTCACGCCCTTTTTTTCCAACAAATCCTCCCCGGGAACGCCCAAGTGCTTGTGGCTCGCTCCCGTGGCCAAAATCACAGTCCGGGCCTGCACAGGTTCCCCATCCACCACAAGGCTGAATGGTTTTTTGGAGAAATCCACAGACTCGACCGTGCCATGGCTGATCCGGGCGCCAAACCTCTCGGCCTGTTTCTGCATGCGAACCATCAATTCGTAGCCATCCACGCCCTCGGGAAAACCTGGAAAATTCTCCACGATGCTGGTGGTGGTGAGAAGCCCGCCGGGTTGGACGCCGGCGATGACCAGGGGCGACAGTTGGGCGCGTGCCGTATAGAGCGCAGCAGTCCATCCCGCACAACCGGATCCAATGATAACAACATTCTCCATAAATAAATTTCAAAGTAGGGCCACTCAGCCACATTAGCAAGGTCGCCCCCTGCTTGCTGCCGCGATCCGGCGTCAACTTCCAAAAGCGGGAGCGCACCGCCGGGAGTCCTTTAAGGCAAAGGTTCCCGCCCGGTATAGCCGCTATCCAAATCGTGCCAAAATTCCACTGTGGGTTCGTCCACTTCCCAGCATAAAAACACTTCCCGGGAATTGATGATGGCAGGGAAATCCACCAACCCCCGCGCCAGGTCCTTGATGAAAATCTGCCGTCTTTGAAACTCAGCCAGAATGCCCTGCATTTCTGCCAAGGCGCGAATCCATTGGTTGACGGTGCTTCCGCCAATGTCCAGGCCTTGCTCAGTCATGCCATGCAGACGCGTTTCGTAACGCCCGAGGTTTTCGCCCAAGCGATTGAGCACCGCGATCCATTCCCGGATTTGCGGGAGAAGAAGCTGGGCTTCGTTCCTGGTATAGTGTTTCTCAAACTTGTATTTCACAAAGCGATAGAACCCCATTCACCGCACACGAAAACAAGCCTCAACGCCATGCCGCAAAAGTTTGCGGACGGCCGTCATCAAGACGCCGCCCGCAACCTGGCAAAGAATAGCGACAGGCAGATCACTTCTGCCACGTTCGCTTCTTGTGACGATTCAAGCGCAGCTTCTTGCGCCTTTTATGTTTGTTAATTTTAGCCTTGCGGCGCTTTTTGATGGAACCCATGTGGCCAACAGATTATGAAAAGTAATGAGAAAGCCAATGTTTTTTTTGAATTTTTGCGCAACAAAAAACCTTGACCTCAAAAGGCCTGGCCTCATATGGCAACCCCCTGCAGGGCAGGAATAGCGCCAGCGATTAAATTCTCATCCCGATTTCCGCTTCCCAAAAAACCTCAGGCCGCCTCGCGGGTGCCGGACAAACCCGCGTTTTTAACATAACCATTTTGAATAAACCATTGGATCGCATCAGCAAAGGCGGCCTTGGGCGGGGTTTGCGGCAGGCCCAGTTCCCGAATGGCTTTACCCGGGTCAAACCACATGGTGTACCGCGCCATCCGCACTCCCGCCAGGGGCGCCCGGGGCGGAATACCCGTCATGGAGGAAAAAGCCTCATTGCCAGCGGCTGCGGCCAACGCCAGCCAATAAGGAATTTTAAATGAGGGCGAGGGGCGCCCGGATAGTTCGCGAAGCATTCCCAGGGTTTCCTTCATGGTCCAGTTGCCTTCTGCGTTTCCGAGAATATACCGCTCGCCAAGGCGGCCTTTTTGGGCGGCCAGCACATGCCCTGCGGCCACATCGCGCACATGAACCCAATTTAACCCCGTGTCCAGATAAGCCGGCATTTTGTGATTCAAAAAATCCACAATCACCCGGCCGGTTGGCGTGGGTTTTGCATCCATGGGCCCCACTGGTGCCGATGGATTCACAATGACAATGGGAAGCTGGTCCTGCCGCCAAAGTTCCAATGCCGCGCACTCGGCCTGGTACTTGGACTTTTTGTAGTGGTTGGATAACTGGCCCGGCGCCATGGCATCATCCTCGGTCGCCGGCCTGCGGGGTCCCGGTCCTGAAGGTTGCAAGCCAATGCAACCCACTGTGCTGGTGTAAACGATCCTCTTGCACCCGGCCTTCCCCGCAGCTTTCAGCACATTCCTTGTGCCTGTGACATTGGATTCGTACATCGGCGCATAATCTCTCATCCATAGGTGATAACTGGCGGCCACGTGGAAACACCAGTCACAATCCTTGAGCTCACGCTCCAAAAGCTGCGTGTCCAAAAGGTCGCCCTGGACCACTTCATGTGCCACGCCTTTCAGAACCCCGGCTTTGGCTGGGGTACGAAGCAAAACCTTCACCTGATGGCCTCCTGCGGCCAGAACATGCGCCAAATTTGCTCCCACGAACCCCGTGGCTCCTGTTACAAAACATTTCATTCGGTTATTTTTTGGAAAGCCCGCTGAAAGGCCGGTT
>DAIDJC010000292.1 GCA_027451565.1 Limisphaerales bacterium
GGGCCGGGGAGGGGGAGAACTGAGCTTTCGGAATGTGAGATGGTTCATTGATCGCTCTGGATGTTTGCAAGTTCCCACTTCGCCCTGCCCCAGCCCAAAATCCCTCCTTACAGCACCCCTCTCAATTTTAAAACAGGCTCTAATTCGGCACAAACACTTGCCCGGCTCGGCGAGGTGGCTTAAGTTCCGGTTGATGAAACGAAATGGCCGGCCCTCCATGCCCCGCAAGACAATCTACCGCCTGTCCATTTACCTCCGCTGCCTCGCGCGCCTTCGTGAAAATGGCATCGGTACGGTTTCCAGCGAAGCCCTGGCCAAGGCAGCCGGAGTCAAATCCACGCAGCTCAGGAAAGACCTTGCCTTGTTTGGTAATTTTGGAACCCGCGGATTGGGGTATGATGTTTCTGAATTGTCTGCGCGTCTTTCCGGGGAATTGGGCACATCCAGACTGCAACCCGTGGTTTTGGTGGGTGTTGGACATCTTGGCCTGGCGCTCCTTTCCTACCGCGGGTTTGAAAAGGAGGGTTTCGAAATCATCGGCGCTTTTGATGTGGAACCCAACCGGCGCAGGGATAAAAAAGTTTCTGTCCCCATCCACGGCATCGAGGAAATGCCCGCTTTCATTGGGCGGCACGGGGTTAGAATGGCCATCTTGTCCGTTCCAGCAGCGGTGGCCCAGGAAATGGCCAACAAACTGATGGCCTGCGGCGTGGTGGGCATTTTAAATTTTGCGCCAATTGTCCTGGCTGTTCCTGAGGATGTCATGGTCAACAATGTCAACCTGGCCATCGAATTGGAAAACCTGAGCTACTTCATACAAAATTAGATTCGGCCATGTGTCCCCAGTCGCAGCACCCTTCCCAATTTTCAGACAGGCTCCTAGTGTAGTGTCTCATTAATACCTGGTGTTATGGTTTGGACGTGCTATTTTCCCCTGATGCCACGTGTTGCCACGCCTGTTTGCCTGACCGAAACGGATCGAATGGAGTTGGAACGTTGGGTTGCTGCTCATAACACCCCGCAGCAGGTTTCTCAGCGCTGCCAGATTGTTTTGGCGGCGTCCCGGGGACAGCCCGACAAGGACATCGCCGCTGATTTTGAGATCAATTTTATAACGGTGGCACTGTGGCGAAAGCGGTTCATCACCGAGGGATCTGATTATCTTTGGGAAGTGGCTGAAGGGCGTGGGCGCAAGCCAACTTAACACCGCAAGAGCTCCAAAGGATTGTGGAGGCGACGCTACAAACCAAGCCTGCTGGGGCAACCCATTGGAGTTGCCGGACTATGGCCAAAGCCCAGGGCGTGAGCAAAGCCACCGTGAATCGGATCTGGCAAAGCCATCAAATCAAACCGCATCGGACCAAAGGATTCAAACTATCGCGCGATCCGAATTTTCTGCAGAAGCTAACCGATGTCGTTGGATTATATCTGAACCCTCCGCAAAAGGCTTTGGTGCTCTGCGTTGATGAAAAGAGCCAAATTCAGGCCCTGGATCGCACGCAGCCGGGATTACCCCTCAAAAAGGGTCGGTGCGGAACGGTGACCCACGACTACAAGCGCAACGGAACGACCACTCTGTTTGCGGCACTGGAAGTGGTCCAAGGCAAGGTCATCGGCCAATGTTATTCGCGCCATCGCCACCAAGAGTTCTTGAAGTTTCTCCAGCGCTTGGATGCGGAGTTCCCGGGCGAGGTCAATTTGCACGTGGTGATGGATAATTATAGCACGCACAAACACCCCAGAGTGCGGCGATGGCTCAAACGACACGCCCGTTTCATTCCGCATTTTGTCCCGACCAGTTCGAGTTGGTTGGACTTGGTGGAGCGATGGGTTGGTGAGTTGACCGGCAAACGTATCCGCCGTGGAGTTTTCGTCAGCGTCGAGGATCTAGAGCAGGCCATTGAAGAATTTCTCAGCGTCTGGAACAACGACCCAAAACCGTTCGTGTGGACGGCAACCGTAGACTCAATTGTCGAGAAACTAAACCGGTGCAGTCAGACGTTGAAGCGAATTAAGCCCGGTTGCACCCGCCCAAGAATGCGAAAAAACAAAGGAAAATAACTCCAGTCGTTTGTGAGACACTACACTAGCCTGACATTCCGCCTGGGGCCGCCAGCCAGCAGTCCCTGCCGTCCGCGCAAAGAAGAACGGCGTGAACTCGCGTTCACGCCGCCAACCCAGTTCCTCCGCTCGGTTGTTTTAAAAGTTACTTCTTGGAAGCCTTTTTGATCGGCACAGTCGCGATGGTTTGGAGGACGCGGCTGGCAATCTTGTAGGGATCCCCTTGGGAATTCGGACGACGATCCTCAAGGTACCCCTTGTAGCCATTGTTCACGAAGCTGTGTGGAACACGAATGGAGGCCCCACGATTGGCAATCCCATAATTGAACTTGTCAATGGACTGGGTTTCATGCAGGCCGGTCAGGCGCAGATGATTGTCCGGACCGTAAACGGCAATGTGTTCGCTCTTGTACTTGTCAAAGGCCTCCATCAGGGATTCAAAATATTCCTTGCCACCCACCTCACGCATATGCTTGGTGGAGAAGTTCGTGTGCATGCCGGACCCGTTCCAATCCACATCCTTGCCCAATGGTTTGCAGTGGAACATCACGTCCACGCCATATTTCTCACACAACCGCATGAGAAGATACCGCGCCATCCAGACTTGGTCCGCAGCCGTGCGGGATCCCTTGCCAAAAATCTGGAATTCCCATTGGCCTTTCGCCACTTCTGCGTTGATTCCCTCATGGTTAATGCCCGCATCCAGGCAAAGATCCAGGTGGGTGTCCACAATTTCGCGCGCGATGTCACCCACGGCATCATATCCCACCCCGGTGTAGTAAAGCCCCTGCGGATAAGGAAAACCCGTGCTCGGGAAACCAAGTGGCTTGCCGTCCTTGTAAAGAAAATATTCCTGCTCAAAACCAAACCACGCATCGGGGTCATCCAAAATCCCCGCGCGGGAATTGCTGGGATGTGGGGTCTTGGCGTCTGGCATATAAACCTCGCACATCACAAGTACGCCGTTTTTCTTGGTTGAATCCGGATACAAGGCCACCGGCTTCAGCAAACAATCCGAACTCTTGCCCTCCGCCTGACGGGTCGAACTGCCGTCAAATCCCCACCATGGCAAGTCTTCCAGCTTGGGAAATGCCTTGAATTCTTTAATGGTGGTTTTGCCCCGAAGATTGGCCACGGGTTCATACCCGTCCAGCCAGATGTATTCCAATTTATATTTTGCCATGTGAATTACGTGATGTGTTTGATTTTGATGACAATCTCAACCCGGGGATTCTGACACACCTAGGCCAGCATCCAATCCGGTTTGACTTGCGTGCAAACCTATTAGCAGGGTGAATGCCATAGCGCAAGCAGTTTAAGATATTTTCAAATCAGCCTTGCAATCAACAGGTTCAAAATATTCAAAATCGCACACGGTTCCTTCCACAACCCCGATTCACTGTTTAAAATTAAACAAAATGGTCAATTTGCCTCTCCTCTCCATGAACCTGCATGCCAATTCCCCATCCACCACGCCGTGAACTATCCGATGGCAGATGGCGGTCCTGGCTTGAATTTTGGAAAATCACTCAGGGCTTGGTTTGATGAGACTGAAATACTACGATATGCGCAGGGCAATGTTAAAAGTCAAAGACACCCTGCG
>DAIDJC010000293.1 GCA_027451565.1 Limisphaerales bacterium
TTCTGGCCATTTCCCCCGGCGGAAAATTATTGTGGTCTTATGACACTCATAGCGAGGTGAAATCATCGGCTGCCGTGGGTCAGGATGGCACAGTCTATTTTGGGGCACGAAATCGCTGTTTTTATGCATTAACCAGGGATGGCCGTTTAAAGTGGTCATTTACCACGGGCGGATGGGTGGATTCATCGCCTGCCTTGGGGGCGGATGGGACATTGTATTTTGGAAGCCTGGACGGTTTTTTTTATGCGCTCAAACCGGATGGGAGCCTGAAGTGGCGTTACAACGTGGGTTCAGCCGTGGATTCCTCGCCATCCATTGGTGCGGATGGAATCGTGTATTTTGGAGCACATGATGGCAATTTTTATGCGCTGAGGCCTGACGGACGGAAGCAGTGGCGCTTCAAAACGGGCGGGCCGGTGGTCTCATCCCCGGCCATTGGCCAAATGGGAACGGTTTATTTTACCTCCACGGATGGCAATGTGTATGCTTTGGATGCCGGGGGCAGGGAGCGCTGGCAATACCACACCGGAAGCATGACGGAATCCTCCCCCGTGTTGGATGAATCTGGCAACATTTATCTGGGAGGAGATCATTGGAGCATGGAAAGCCTCAGTGGGGATGGCAAGTTGCGTTGGCGCTGGCCTTCTCCAGTTTTGATGGACACGACCGCAGCGACAATGGATGGGCGTGTATACACCAGCATGCCCTGGGGCATGCTTTATGCGTTTAAATCCACGGGGTCAGATCCGGTCTGGCGTACCCGCACGGCTTTTAACCTGAGTTCTTCTCCGGCCATTGATGCCCAGGGAACCATTTATTTTGTGTGCAATCTGTTTTTGTATGCGGTTCATCCCATGGACCGGACGGGGGCGGCTGGGGGGATGAAAAGTTCATGGCCGCAGTTTCGGGGGAACGCCTGCCATACTGGCAGGTTTGGACTTTAAAACCTCCCGAAAAATGATAGAGGCCGCCATTTTCGCCCCTCCCGGGCGCCCGGAGGACAAAGCCTCACGGCAAACTACCAAAGGCCAGCAAGGAAAACGGCGGGCCATTTTCCCTGCCAATGCTCGCGGTGCAATGGAAACGCCAAAAACCCTCCGTTGCAAATTCTTTTGCCGTCATGGAGCAGCCTCGTCAGGCCTTTCATCAAAGGGCGTTCACGGGTTTGCGGAGTCAGCGTGGGGCGAAAGAACTTTTTCATAGACGCGCTGGAACTCCATGGCAATTTTTTCCCAAGTGGGCGGCGCGGGGGGACAGGGGAGTTGTGGAGCATCCTGATAAAACGATTTTAAAACAGCGGCGGTATTCCGTGTGGAGGCGGAGACGGGACAGAAGCGCACACCCGCAGGAAAAGAACTTTGAGCCCAAGGGAGATGGCTGAGAAGCAGGGGGCAACCGCAGGCGGCAGCCTCGAGGGCGGACAAGCTCTGGCTCTCCATGGTGCTGAGGAGGACAAAGCCACGCGCAGCACGGTACACACCGGCCAAGGCGGCCCGGTCATCCACCGCTCCTTCAAATCGGATCCACTGAGGGTTGGCAGAGGCAAGACGAAAGAATTCACGTGCATAAGGAGAAGATTCGGAATAGGCCTTGCCAATGATCCAGACAGGGGTTTGGGCCATCACAGCCGCTTGGGCCAGTTCCAGAACGCGTTTGCGTTCGGTAATGGTGGCGGTGCAAACCAGCCACTTTCCGCGAGGAACCGGTGGCGATTCAAAAAACACCTCTTCCACCCCGTTGGAAACGACATGAATGCGGGATGAGGGTGCATCGTATTTGTATTCCATGAGGAATTTTTCCCAAGCGGTCAGAACGGTGAACCCATCGGCCAGGCGGTAAGATTCCCACTGGAAAGCTCCCGCCACGGCTGCAGGGGCCATGTTTTCAGCGATCCACCTGAATGCGCGACGCGCCTTGCGCTGCAAGAGGTTTTGGGAACCCGCACCAGTGAGCAATTCCCCCAGGATGACTTTCATTCCCTTTTGGTGGGCAAACCGGATTTGGTCTGGAGCCATGCGTCCGTGATAGTGAATCAAATCCCCTGCCTGGTGCGGGTCCCACCAACGGACCGGCTCCACCTCCACGCCGATTTTTTGCAAAGCATTCATGGTTTGCAGGATTTGAATGGCCTGTCCTCCATGGGCCAGGGAAAAGGGGAGGCAGCAGTTGAACAACACTTTCACGGACGCCAATGTGCCGTCGGGGAGCATGCCGGGCAATCCATTTCGTTTCATTCTGGCGAGATCCCTCAAGGAGGGCATCCATCGAATTAGGAAGGATTTACAGACCCGGTCTTGGATAAAATTCAGGTTTTCGGCCCAGATTCTTGGGGGGTCAAGATGGAATTCATGGCGGAAAGGCGCATTAAAAACGAGGATACTTTGGGCCAAACCTCCTCTACGGTCACGTTTTCCAGGCAAAAAGGCCGTGGAAACCGGCAATAATCAAAACAGGGTTTGTAGGGACAGGCCTTTCCCTCTGCATAATCCCCCATCTTATTCACTGGGGCAAACCAATCCGGCAACTGGGGGCCAAATAGAGAAAAGGTGGGGATTCCGCACAAGGCGGCCAGGTGGCCGGGACCAGAATCATTGGCAATCACAACTGCTGCACGATTCAGGGCGTGGCACAACTCGGTCACATTAGCCGGACAACAAGCAGCTTCACCATTGGTTTGCCACCAATCCAACTGATCTGCGTCGCACAAGATATCCACTGAAAAGCCGGCCTGGCGTAGGAGTCGGATCAGCGCCAGATAATAAGGCAGAGGCCAGACACGCACGGGGAGACGCGCACCGGAATGGATGAGGATATGCCGTTTTGATTGCGGGGCATGAAGACGCGGTGCGAATGCGGAAAAATCGTCCAATCCCAGGCCCTTGCCAGCGATACGCCAATACTCGCTCACGTGAGCATCCGGTTTGGGTCGTTTCAATGAGTGAGTCAGAAGCCGCGGGTAATTCCACCGGGGAAAACCCCAGCATTGGCCTGCGCCGGAAAATTTCAGTAACAAATGATCCCGAGGGTCGCGCCGGGCGGACAGGCCGAGATCAAAACGGCGGGAGACAAGTCGGCGCCTCAAGGACACCAGTTCCCGCCACGGCCAATGCCACAAACGGTATTTGTTCAGGAAAGCCGTCCACGGAGCTGTCAGGGGTTCCACCACCACGGAAGGCCAAAAAAGCGCACCCAACTCCATCGCAAAGGGCTTGGCCACAAGCGTTACGTCGAAATGCTGCGCTGCTGTCCTTAGAAAGGGCGTGGCAATTACAAGGTCGCCCAATCCCCACAACTCCAAAACAAGCAATTTAGGCTTGGCGGACAAGGATCAGGCGGGTTGAAAGCCGGGTTGCAGGCGTGGATCGGGTTGTGCCGGCAGAGCCGACCGGCTTTTCTGCATGGCCTTTTTGGGGCCCATTACCCCTCCGTTGAGGGCCATGCTGAAACCAATGGTTTTAGCAAACTCAAAAAGATCGTCCGAGTAAGCCCCGAAAATAAAAAAGTACAACGCCATGTGGGCGATATACTGTGCCAGAAAAAACGCGTTGGCCACGCGCAGTTTGGGATCCCCGTATTTAAAATTCCGATAAAGCACCCGCAACCCGGCAAGCATGAACCATAGAAAGGTGATGCCCCCCCAAAGACCAAAAGGAATCAAAG
>DAIDJC010000294.1 GCA_027451565.1 Limisphaerales bacterium
CAGGCAACCACCAATCAAAATATGGCCAATTTCCGCTTCAGCCAAGGATGGAGCGGACTTTGGCATGGGGCGGACATAGGGAACCCGGACCACCATGGGCAGTTCTTGGTCAGAGGCACAGACATTAATTTGAAAGGCGATGGCAAGTTGGGGGGGCTGGATAGTGACCATTTGTTCATGGCTTACCAACCCACCAGTGATCCCTGGGTGGATCTGGTGGCAAAGCTGGATGGCATCAGCCCCGGAACACAGGCCGGGATCATGGTCCGACAATCCCTGAATCGCAAGGCTTCCTTCGCTGCTGTTTATTTCAATGCCTCAAGCGGTGTGTCTTTCCAATATCGTCCGGCACTCGGGAATGCCTTGGTCAATGTCCGACCCAGTCTGAGATACAGGCAATTCCAGTGGTTGAAGCTGGTAAACCAAAAAAATGTCATCCAAGTGCGATTGCCATCAGGAGTGGTGGTTCGAGCCGGGGAAAAGGTGGAGGTTTCAGGTATCATTAATTGGAAGGAAAATCTTCCCATTCTGGTGGGATCTGTGTGTGAAATAGTGCCTGACGGGGGCCGGGTATCCTCTGCCAAAAAGCCGGTGGAAACCCAAGGGTTAACCATGGCCTCCTTTTGCGCCCTGGCCCAACATCCTCCCAAGAATTACGGATCGCATGTGTTATCCATTGACCACATGTCCGGCGTGGTTACTTTTTCCGGCCTCTTTGAAGGAAGGCGGATTCTTTGCGCCCAGGATGGGAGCGGGTTGGGGGTGGAGGCTTTTTGGCGTGATCCCGCAGTGCGCCCTGATTTCCAAGTTGGCCAGGAGGTATCCCTGAGTGGACAGGCATTGACCCGGCGCTTTCCCGTCTTGTTCGAAACCCTCGGAATTGAAGCCACGGGTTGGGGCAATCTTCCTGAGCCAGCCCAGTTTTCCCTGGCCCTGCTCAACGGTGACGACGCCCAAGCCCGCTGGGTGGAGGTTTCCGGTGTGGTGCGGTCTGAGAAGCCCCCCAACCAATTTCAGATGATGACCGATGAAGGGATGCTTTCGATTTGGGAACAGCCAGGCAGTGGAGAATGGACAAAACCCCTCGGAGACGCCCTTGTAAAAGTGCGGGGGGTGCTGGTTTTTGATGCCCAACACCGGTTTACCCTCCTTGTGCCGGGACCGGATTTCATCGAAGTCTTGCAGCCCGCAGCGCCGGACCCATTTGCCATTCCCAGGTTTGCCATTGGTCAGCTCGCCGGGTTGAATATGCGACCAGATAAACTGCGTCACATGAAGGTGGCGGGGGTTGTGACCTGTGTTTTGCCAGACGGGGCTTATGTGCAGGATGACAGCGGCGGCGCTTTTCTCGAAATGGATAATCCAGCCGGATTGCAACCTGGAGACCAAATTGAGGCCGTTGGCTTTCCCAGTCCCCTTTCAGGATTGGTGAGGATGGATTTGGCCCTCGTCCGTAAAACGGGTTCGGGGTCCCTGCCCAAGCCGGAAAATTGGCCAAAATCGGAAATTTTTCAACAAAAAGTGGCAGGGCAGTTGGTGAATCTTAAAGCCACGCTGCTGGATCAATATGATTCTCTGAATGGGCAGGTTTTGGTGCTTCGCCGTGGGGCCAAGATTTTTGAGGCCTCATTGGTGGATTCAGGGGGGCGCAGGCTGCCCAGAATCCCGGAGGGAAGTCTCCTGGCGATTTCTGGCATCTGCCAATGGGGGCCGGATCCAATGCAGTCATCAGGTTATTCAGCCAGCAACCCGCAGCTTTCAAGCGCTTTAAAATTTTGGCTTCCAGACTCGATGCACGTGCAAGTGATCCAAAGCCCGCCTTGGCTGACCCGCAGGCGTGTGGCGGGAATTGGTCTTCTTTTTGGCTTGGGGCTATTGGGGTCCCTGCTTTGGGTGCGCCGATTGCGGCGCAGAGTTGAGGAGCGCACCCGGGAGCTGGCGGCTGCGATGAATCAGTTGGCACAGGAAACACGGACCGCTGCCGTCCTGGCAGAACGCGACCGGCTGGCCGGGGAAATTCATGACAGCTTGGAACAGGGGCTCACGGCCATCATGTTGCAATTGGATATGGCCGCCAATCATCTCCAAAGCCCGGGAAGCGCCAAGGACATTCTTCTGGGTGCCCGCAACATGGCCGAATTCACCCGGGCCGAAGTGCAGCATGCCGTATGGGATATTCAATCCCCTCTGTTGGATAATGCTGATTTTGCGACCGCTTTGAAGCACGTGGCCGGGCAGGTCAATTCCAGCTATGCCGAGGTTCGTATGAAAATGCTGGGCAAACCGCCTGATTTGGACTCCAGCCAGGCCCACCATTTGCTAAGAATCGCCCAGGAAGCCATCACCAACGCATCCAAGCATGCGCAGGCGCGGGTTATTCAGGTCACCTTGGATTGCACCGGAGAGGATTTGAATCTCATCATCCAGGACGACGGCTTGGGTTTTGAACCCAGAAATGATGTCAACCAACCTGCAGGCCGCCATTTCGGGCTTAAAGGCATGCGTGCACGGACTAAACGACTGAAAGCCACCTTAAAAATTGACAGCCAGCCGGGTCATGGCACGGTGATCTCCGTACGGATGGGCATTCACCGCACGCCATCACAAAATTCAACACGGCAGAATACCAGCCAAGAATGAATCCACTACTTGAAGCACCCCCTGCGGCAAAAATTCGGGTCATGATTGTGGAAGACCACGTGTTGGTGCGCATGGGTTTGGTCACTGCCGCCAACGATGCCCCTGATATCTTGGTGGTTGCAGAAATTGAAGAAGGAGCCCAGGTGGTGGATGCCTATCGCAGTTGCAGGCCCGATGTGGTGGTATTGGATCTCCGCATGCCTGATATGGATGGCACACGTGTCATCACCGCACTGAAGGAAGCTTTTGGACAGGTTCGAATCCTCATGCTCAGCAGTTATGGCGGGGGGGATGACATTGTGCGTGCCATGAAGGCGGGAGCTTCCGGTTATGTGGTCAAGGGAATGCCCCTGTCCGTTTTGCTGGAAGGTATTCGCGCTGTGCACAAGGGGGATAAATATCTGCCGGGTGAATTATCCAACCGCTTGAAACAGCAGGAATCCTCGGAAATATCCTCAAGGGAACTGGACGTGTTGAGATTGATTGTACGAGGCAGAAGCAACAAGGAAATTGCCTCCGATCTGGGCATTGTGGAAGGGACAGTCAAGGCCCACCTCGCACATATTTTCGCCAAACTGGGGGCTTCCGACCGGGCCCAAGCCATTGCCATTGCCATCAAGCGCCAGTTGCTCCATTTGGATTGAAGGGTTTCCAATACCGCTTTCTATCAATGTCGGCTTTGCACCAGGGACAAGGCTCAAGGGACAAGAGGCCAGATCCAGATTTGAATGCCACGTGGGGACCGTTCAAGGTTCTTTTCCGCGGGACTCAACCCCTGAATCCATACACTTATTGACAAAACTAATATCAAAAGCGACCCGTTTAAGGGCAGGCAAGTGATAAAACCCCTTTATTTATTGGTGTCTAAGGGGTGGCCCACATTTTGAATATGTCTTTTGGCTAATAGAAGACTTAAGGCTTATCAGGCATGATGACTGTGTACCCGGAAATACATAGTGTTTTGTATGAATCAAAGAATTTTACTGCGATGCCGACGC
>DAIDJC010000295.1 GCA_027451565.1 Limisphaerales bacterium
GCTTCAATTCACTCACCGAAAAATAGTTGAAGGTGGGAGTGTAATCCACGGTCCAATGACGTCCCAAGTCCGCTGTCAAGCCCGGTGAAAACTCCTGGCTGACCACGGACACGTTGTTTCCCGGCGCGTAATTGATGCCTGTGGAATCCTGAACCACATAGCTCACATGCGGGTGCAGTGTCACGCCGGAATATTGAAACAAGCCCTCCGGGTCCAGGCTGAGAAACCCCGCCGGGAGAAAAACATTCATGGGGTTGCTTTGGGCATCTTCCTGTGCAATAACCGGACTGGTGGCCACCGGCGGGGCTTGATTGATGATGACCGATCCAGCCCAGAGCGGCTGTGTGAAAAGCGCCCCAGCAAAAAACAGAATGACATTGGATTTGGCGCCGGGACCGGGCATGCAAGATTTCACGCCCTTAAATTAGGGACCTCCCAAGCAAATTCAATTGAAAACCGATAAAAACCACTCAAGAAAGGACCGTTTAATCCGCCCCAACCCCGTGCCCTCAAGCTTTCCAAACCTGGCCCGGCCTGGTTTGGATGCCTGCCATGGCGTTGCGTGTATCCACTATGCATTCAACCCATTCAGCCAGTTCCCGAAAACAAATCGCCGAGTGATGGGTGGCGATAATGGCGACATCATAAGTTCGCAAAACGGTGGCATCCCAGGAGATGGAACGGACTCCCGCCCAGTGGGGATGTTCACGCGTGCGCCGGATGACTGGTATGTGTGGGTCATGGTAATCAACCTTCGCCCCCTTTTCATGCAGCCAGTCCATAAGGAGATAGCTGGGAGATTGCCTTTCGTCATCCACGTTGGGTTTGTAGGCCAGACCCACAATGAGGATGCGGCTGCCTTTGACAGATTTTTGCCTCGCGTTAAGAGCCGCGACCGTTCGCTCCAACACATACCGGGGCATCGCAGTATTGATTTCCCCTGCCAGCTCGATAAACCGTGTGCCTTGGTCAAATTCCCGTGCTTTCCAAGTCAGGTAAAATGGATCAATGGGAATGCAATGC
Organism: Limisphaerales bacterium; assembly: GCA_027451565.1. Classification (GTDB taxonomy): domain Bacteria; phylum Verrucomicrobiota; class Verrucomicrobiia; order Limisphaerales; family UBA11358; genus UBA11358. The sequence continues at coordinate 1,024 of DAIDJC010000295.1, forward strand.
CCGCCCAGACCGGGGCCTGGATAAAAAGGCATAAAACCAAACGGCTTTGTCTTCGCGGCTTCTATCACCTCCCAAACATCAATCCCCATGGCGGCATAAACCATTTTAAGCTCATTCACCAGGGCAATATTGACTCCCCTGAAGATATTCTCCAGGAGCTTGGCAGCCTCGGCCACCCGGCATGAGGAAACCGGCACCAATGATTTGAAGGCGCGCGAATACAGTGCCTTGGCACGATCCAGGCAAGCCGGGGTGAAACCACCAATTACTTTGGGAATTTCAGCCATGGCCATCCTGTCATTGGCCGGGTCCTCGCGTTCGGGCGAAAAGGCAATGAAGAAATCCCTGCCCGCCATTTTTCCCGAGCCTTTTTCCAGTTCACTGCGCAATTCGCCCTCCGTGGTACCCGGGTAGGTGGTGGATTCCAAAACCACCAATGCATGGGGGGCCAGTTGCGGTGCCAGATTCCGCGCTGTCTCCAGGATGTAACTCAAATCGGGCTCACGGTTTTTATTCAAAGGTGTCGGCACACAGATGATGACCGCCTCCACTCCACGAATCTCCTTAAAATCTGTCGTGGCTTCAAACAGGTTTCCCGCTCTGGCCCGGGAAATATCCGCACCGTCCACATGACCAATGTAGCTGCGCCCCGCATTCAAACATTCCACCTTGAACGGATCTGTGTCCACGCCCGTGACATGCACGCCGGAGCGCGTGAACTGGAGTGACAAAGGCAACCCCACATAACCCAATCCCACCACCGCAATCTTCATGGACATGGCAGTTCACTTACCATGAAGTCCTCACCCCAGCCAGACAATTATCAGGACTTTCCGCCTTGATCTCAATGGACGTAAATGGCGTATTCATCTGACGGACCACATCTGGTTTTTGGCGTTGGAAAGACAATCATCTGTGGGCGGCCCTCAATGAAGCCTTGCGGAACTTGGTTCGGCAAACAAAGCGTCAAATCGGCCGGCGGGCGCGAAGTGGGCTATGATGCCGGCAAACGCATCAAGGGCCGCAAGCGGCATTTGCTCGTGGTCACCTTGGGCTTGGTGCTGGGCTTGGTCGTGACGCCCGCCAGCACCACCGAACGTGACGGGGGGGGCAAGGCGGTCTTGAGCTTGGTCTTGGGATGGTTTACTTGGCTCCGCTTGTTGTGGGCGGATGGGGGGTTATGCCGGTGCGGCTTTTGCCGACCGGGTCAAGCCCCCCCGCCCCAAGTTGGAAGTCGAAGTGGTCAAGCGCTCGGATGATGTCAGCGGATTCAAAGTGTTGCCGCATCGTTGGGTGGTTGAGCGCACCTTTGGCTGGCTGATGCACCATCGCCGCTTGGTCCGTGACTATGAAGCAAGGATCAGCAGTGCTGAAGCCTGGATCCATATCGCCCTGATCTCGAGTTCAAATCCGCCGTCTGGACTGATTTCTCAACCATATTGAATTTTTTGAATTTTAAAACAGTCTCTTGGATTATTCCCATAAATAATCTTCCTTATTTCCCTTGCCAGTGCCTGCGGGATGGATTACGAGGAGAAGAAAATATTTAAATATGGAAACACGCATTGGAATCACCGAGGCCAACCGCAAGGAGGTTTGCCGTCAACTGAACCATCTTTTGGCCGATGAATTCATACTCCACACAAAAACCCGAAAAGCTCACTGGAATGTGGAAGGGCCGGATTTCGCATCGGCCCATTCCTTTTTTGGAGGCCAATACGGGGAACTTGAGGAAATCCTGGATTCCGTGGCCGAAAGAATCCGTCAACTGGGCCATTATACACCTGCGACACTGGGCGAATTTCTGGCCCTTGCCCGGCTCACCGAAAAAACCAGCGAGAAGAACAACAGCCAGGGATTCATCAAGGAATTGCTGGGAGACCACGAAAGCATCATCATTTTTTTGCGGGAATGTGTCTCCGCTTTTGCGGACAAGCACAAGGATGCGGGGACCAGCGATTTCATCACCAGCCTGATGGAGAGCCACGAAAAAATGGCGTGGATGCTCCGGGCCCATCTGCATTGAGATGGACCCGGCCGCGTAATCCGTGACTCAGGCGACCCCCATATTGAGAAGGAACTCAATATTGCTGCGGTTTTTCTTGAGCTTGTTCAGCATGAGGTCCATGGCTTCCACAGGCGGCACGCCAGTGAGGGCGCGCCTGAGGATGACCACGCGGGACGCCTCATCGGGGTGATATAAAAGCTCCTCCTTGCGGGTGCCGGAACGCTCTATATTGATTGAGGGGAAAATGCGGCGGTCCACCAGCGCGCGGTCCAGGTGCACCTCCATGTTGCCGGTCCCCTTGAATTCCTCAAAGATCACCTCATCCATCCTGGACCCAGTGTCCACCAAGGCAGTGGCCATGATGGTCAGGGACCCGCCTTCCTCAATGTTCCGTGCAGCACCGAAAAAGCGTTTGGGCTTATGCAGGGCATTGGCGTCCACGCCACCTGAGAGGATTTTGCCAGAATGGGGTTGGACCGTGTTATAAGCCCTGGCCAGACGGGTGATGGAATCGAGAAGAATCACCACATCACGCTTGTGTTCTATCATCCTCTTGGCCTTTTCAAT
>DAIDJC010000296.1 GCA_027451565.1 Limisphaerales bacterium
GCCTCCGCCTGGGCCGATTGCGCTTCTTGGGCAACCACTGCCAGGCGCGAGGCATAGCCACAGGCATACTGGCTGCGCAGGATATCAAGCATCCTGGCATTCAGGGCGATAATCTTTTGGGCTGAATCAATTTGTGCCCGCAAGGAAGCCTCCTGGATGGCAGCCGAAACGACGTTGGCAACCAAGGCAATATCTGTGGCAATCCATTGGAATCGCGCCTCGCTTTCCTGAGCTGCGAGGGATTCCACGGTTCGGCGATTGACTCCAAATATATCCGGCACATAGGACACGCTGACTTGCGGGGTAAAAAGATCGTAGGTGTATTCCGCCGTGGTTATTGGAAAATTGGGTATGGGTGCGAGCTGCTCGGATTGCGATTGCCGACTGGCGGAGAAACCGGCTGAAGCGTTGGGCCAATAAGAGCCCTTTTGGGCGATGACATTTTCCCGAGCAATAGCCAGCGCGGACTGTGCCGCATTGACGTTCGGGTTGTTGGTCAAACAGCGTTCGATCAAATCATTGAGCGGCTTCGAGTGAAAGAGCGTCCACCACTCTCCGAGAATATCTTGTCCTGGAATGAATGACTGTGCCTGACCGGCAATGACTTTGGAATCGCCAGCAACGGTGGAAAGCGGTGTGGCGGTGTAAGTGCTGACGCTTGGGGCCGCGGGTTTTTTATAGTCCGGACCGACTGCGCAGCCAGCCAGCAAAACCAGAAGGCAGGCCAGGCGAGATGCTTTGAAAATCATAAAGGTTTATGGTTTACGATGTTCCCACTGATGACCGGGGAGGTTTTGATTTTCGCCGGACCACCAAGCATGCCTGGGGCCGGACTGCAATTGCGCGCATCCCGGAACATTGGGCCGACAGGCTGGATGCCAAAAAAACGAATGGACTTGCTGCTCTTGATGCCGGGAGATTCGATTCCAGGAAGGACCATTTTGGCGACTGCTGCGGCTTTGTCTGGCGCGGCATCTGGATCCTTGAGCAATGTCGTTGAATTTGGAATCGCAGGGTGCAAAGGCAGCGCCTGGGCTGGTGGATTGGCAAAACAAGCCGCATGCCACAAGGCAGCCGTGGCCGTCAAAAGGAGGTAAAACGCTTTCATTTTGATCCAGTGGGGGATGCCTTTTCTTTTTTGGAACCCAGAAAAATCATTTGCAGGGCAGGCACCACAATGAGCAGCAAAACGGGGCCGATAAACATGCCTCCCACCACAACCGTTGCCAAAGGCCGCTGGACCTCGCTTCCAATGCCCCTTGAAATAGCCGCTGGCAAAAGCCCAATCCCTGCGGAAAGACCCATCATGAGCAGGGGACGCATCAGCGTGGAGGCGCCTGAAAACATTGCCTCCATGGGTTGCACGCCCTGGCGCAGGGCGTGTTTGTAGTGGTTGATGAGAAGGATGCCAATCATAACCGACACTCCAAAAAGGGAAATAAACCCGATTGCCGCTGAGATGCTGAAATTGATGCCGGTAAAGTATAGGGCCAGAACGCCGCCCGCCATGGCAAAAGGAATGCCAAAAAGCGCCAGGAGAACTTCCAGGACTGAATTAAACAGGCAGTAAAGAAGGCCGATGATCAACACCATGCTCACGGGCACAATTACCGCAAGTCTCCTTTTGGCCTGCTGAAGGTCTTCATATTCGCCGGACCAAACCAAGTGGTAGCCGGGCGGCAGCTTGACGTTTTTTGCTATACGGCGCTGGGCTTCGGCAACGGTGCTCTCAAGATCACGCCCGCGTATGCTGAATTTCACCGGTATGAAACGTTCCAAGGTTTCGTGGTAAATCCAGGATGCCCCCGTATCCAGTGAAATGTCGGCCAATTCGTCCAGCGGAATGTAAGCCATGGAACCGCTGGCCGTCGTGTAGCCCACCTTGATTTTGCCTATTTTGTCAACGGTGTCCCGATATGAGGGCGCGTAACGCACAACAAGATTCCATTCCCGATCACCCTCAAGCACTTGGGTGGCGGTGGAACCTCCAATTGCGGTCTGTATAACAGAATTGATGTCGCCAGAATTCAGCCCGTACCGCGCAGCTTTGGCCCTGTTCACCTTGATGTCCAGGTTAGGCTGGCCCAAAACCGGGAAAATTCCCAGATCGGTGATGCCTTTGACATGACTCATCTGGTCTTGAATCTGGCCTGCCAGATCGGTCAATGTCTGAAGGTTTGGTCCGAGTATCTTGCAGGAGTTGGCGCTCTTGACACCGCTGATGGCTTCTTCAATGTTGTCCTGAATGTATTGGGAAAAATTAAAAATGATCCCGGGCAATTCATTCGCAAACTCATCGCTTATTTCTTCAGTTAACTTTTCCTTGGTCATGCCTTTCGGCCACTCGTCCAGCGGTTTAAGAGGCGCATAAAGTTCAACATTTGAAAACGGCGAGGCATCCGTTCCATTGTCCGGGCGGCCATGCTGGGAAGTCACGGTCAAAACCTCGGGGTATTTCAATAAAATCCGGCGCATTTTTGCCGTCGCCGCTTCACCATCTTCCAGCCCCATGGTCGTTGGCATGGACGCTCGAATCCAAAAGTTGTTTTCTTCCAAAGCCGGAAGAAACTCACCGCCAAGCCGCGACCCAAAGAAGGCTGTTGCCCCAAGGAACAAAACCCCAAGCAACACCACAATGAGCCGGTGCGCCAGCGCGAAGCGAAGGGTGGGATTATAAACCTTATGCAGCCAGCGGATGAGAAAAGTCTCCGTCTCCCTGAGGTGCATGGGCAGAAAAATCGAAGCCATCACAGGAGTAATGGTGAAAGTGGCGATCAAGGCCCCGGCCAATGCATAGGCGTAGGTGCGCGCCATGGGCCCGAAAATGGCCCCTTCAACCCCTTGCATCGTAAATAGGGGCACAAAGGCGGCACCAATAATCAAAATGGAAAAAAACACGGCTTTGTCAATTTGCATCGTGCTGATGAGTATCAACCGCAGCCGGTCTGACCATCCTGGAATCGTGGTTGAGCGGTCAGAGCCGCGTGTCGGATCGGGACCCCAGGCCCCCTCGGAGAGCCTTTGCAGCAGGCCAAGCCTTTCCGCTTCCGGCCTTTGGAGATTCCTGAAGATGCACTCAACCAAAATCACCGCAGAATCCACAATGATGCCAAAATCCACCGCTCCAACGGACAGCAGGTTGGCGCTTTCGCCCGACATCACCAAAAGAAGCAAGGCAAAGAAGAAAGCGATGGGGATATTGATCCCCACAATCACGGCGCTTCGGAGGTCTCCAAGAAAAATCCATTGAATCAGAAAAATCATCACGCACCCGAATATGAGATTATGCAGGACGGTGTGTGTTGTGACCTTCACCAAATTGTCCCTGTCATAAAAAGGCACTATTCGGACTCCCGGCGGCAAACTGCCGTCCGTGTTCATTTTGGCAACCATGGCCCTGACTTGAGGCAGCACGTCCGCCGCCTTTGCTGTGCGGGTCATCACCACGATGGCTGCGACAACATCGTCGTTCGTGTCTTTGCCAAATATGCCCAGCCTTGGCACGTTGGTAACCACCACATTGGCCACGTCCTTCACCAACACCGGCACTCCATTGTACTGGGACAGCACCACGTT
>DAIDJC010000297.1 GCA_027451565.1 Limisphaerales bacterium
TGCGGTGACAAGCCACACCCCAGATCGCTCGCCAAAACAAAATTAATCCCACCTCGCGCTTGACGAGCAACATAGATAAATCCGTCGATGGAACGTAATTTCGAAAGCGGCTTTTGGTTTGATGACAATTTGTGCTTGGTTTTCATAAAAATCTTTAGTCTGAGTTGACGAGGATGATAAATCCTTTTGAATCCAACGCGTATTTTTTGCCTTCCGGTGGAGGGGGGATTTGAAAACCCACCGTGCTGGCAAAATCTTCAATGCTCCTAGGCTGGCGGTGATGTTCCATTTTCCATCCCAACACCGCCCGGTTGAGCATCTGGAGCTGTGTGGGTCCAGAGTCTTTGGCGGGGTTGGCTTTTGCCGGCGGCTGTGTCCAATTCGCGGGAGGAGTGGCTGCCATTTTTACTGCCGTGGAGTCAGATGCCGAAGGTGCCGGCGCCGCCACCGGCACGGTTTTTGATGACTTTCCACATCCTGCTCCGGCAAACAGCGCGATTGAAAAAATGCCAATGATGCCTGTAGTTTTCCAATGATTAAGCCGGCCTAAACAAGAATGTTGGCAATTGGAACTCATAGATTATTACCAACGATAGCCTTTGTTCGCGAATTGTAAAAGTAGTGAAAATTAACGATAGTCCGGTCCCGATATCGCGACGAGCGTATCGTGATTAGAAAGCTTATCCTGACAGATCATCCTCACCGGAACACTGTCCGAACTGGCCAAGTCAATGGGCCGGAAGTTGAAGACGCCGGTGGCTCCGCAATACAACAGCAATGCCTGCAGCATTCGGGGCGCATATTATTCACTGCCACAGCCGCATTCCTTGACCTTGACTTGGCGAAAATTCAACTCTTCCAACAAACCCGGGATGAAATGGGCCAAAATCCGTCCGTTCCCTCATTATTTCGGTGATAGGCTGGAATCGCTAGAGGTTGGCCAGCGCCGGTTCTTGGAAAAGATCAGCATTCCTGGCTATCATTGATTTTGATGATATTACTTTATTGTTCATGATGTGCTAATCTTTCTCCGAATCAGCCAAACTCAAACAACAAAACCATGAAAAAATCATTTATTCTTACCATTGCAATCTTTGCAGGTGCACTGTTGAGCGCCCGCGCGCAAAACATTTCAATGTTCACCACCTTTGATGACTGGACCAACTGGAATTCAACGGGCGCCCTGACATTCCAAGCCACGAATGGCTTTGACATGGATGGCGTAACGGTTGACGGCATTGGCAACGCGACCGCAGGCGCCACAAGCCTTGGGGGTTCGCTCCAAGTCAGTCCCATTGTTCCTTGTAATTGGGGCACCAATGGGCCTGTCTTTGATGTGATTTCGGCAAACAGTGCGGTTTTGACGGCCTTGGACGGGCCCAACGCGGCATTTGGCTCCCCGCTGCCTGCCCAGACGGGGACGATGTTTCTGGATTATACGCTGCCGGATCACAACACAAATGGCACGTTTTTCGCCATCGGTATTTTCATTCAATACGATGGCGTTTGGGGAGCGGGAAGCCAGGATTACAAACCAACAGACTTGGGTCCCGTGTCCACCCCGTCCGGGATGCGGGAAAAGTATCGGGCAACCATTCCCTACACAATCACCGGGACTGGCACTAATAAGTTGTCTTATTTCTCCCTGGGTTTCTGGGTATTCACAGATTATGTGGGGACGAATTCATGGTATATTGACAACCTCTCCGTGGCCCCGATCCCTACAACGATCATTCCAGCTCTCGTCTATCCGCTGTTCAACACTTACGATGATTTTAATACTGGCTGGACAGCGTCCAGCGGTGATTTGATTCAGGCTGATAACACTTGGAACCTAAACAATTCAACCACCAATGGCCTTGGCAACACCAATGCTCCCGCCGCCACCGGAGCCGCCTCCGGCTCGTTGCTGATTAATTGGAGCAGCGTTGAAACCAGTTTCGGCCCCGTCGCAACCGGCCCCAACGAGCAGAATAATCCAATGTTTTTGCAGGCGCTTGCTCCCGGTTGCAATACAAACGCACCAGCTACCCAGGGTGCTTACGGAAACGTTTACATGGATTATTCACAGCCGGATAATAGCGGTGGCGGGAATTATTTCGAGGTCGGCATGGCTTTTTCATATGAGGCCAATGGCTTTAATCTTTGGAATTCCATTTTCTTCCCAAGCAAAACAACAGACTTGCATGTGCAGGACAACAGTGGATATGAAGTTTATCAGGCAACCATTCCTTACCACATTCAGGCGGGTTCTCTCAATGCAATCACTCCGTATATTTTTGTCAATTCAAATTACCAGCCGACGAATGGATTCCATGTTGGCAACATCAGCATCAGTTCAGCTCAGAATCCGGTACTTACCAGCATCGGCATGAGCGGAACCAATGCGTTCATTCTGGGCACGAACGGTCTGTCTGGTTTCAAATATAACGTGCTCTCGACGACTAATATGGCTTTGCCGTTTACCAACTGGACGGTCCTGTCGGTGGGAAATCTGTTCAATGGACCAACATTCGGCATCACCAACAATGCGTCCAGCCAATCCAGCTTCTATCAGATAAAAGTGCAGTGAATTTGATGAACAACTGCTGACAGCCAAAAATCCGGCAACAAAGAAAATCACCCCGCGGTAAAAACGCGGGGTGATTTTTGCCGGCGGTCCAGAGAGTCTGCGTCCTCACTCTCAGGTGAGCCATAAATGCAATGCCTGGTTAAGAAAAGCGAAATTGCATGGTTCCCCAAAGCGTTCATACGGTACAACAAATGCTTTTTTGGACCAAGTTTAGTGAGCAAATTATTTTATGCACAAAGTTAGAAAATCATTTCCCTCCGGCATTTCGATTGTTGGCGCCTGGTTTTTGCTGCTGGCAGCACAACTCGCCTTTGCCCAGTCACCGCGCGAACACCTATCGCTCGACGCCAACTGGAAGTTTCATTTGGGCGACGACTGGCCGGATGCGCTTAGTCGCATGAACTCCGGCACCGGTTCCGGGCCGGCGTCGGAAAAGTTCTCAGATACATTCTGGCGCACCGTGAATTTGCCTCATGATTGGGCGGTGGAACTGCCGTTTGACTGGGCCGCCGACGGCAGCCACGGATTCAAGACGCTGAGCGCAAAGTATCCGACCAACAGCATTGGTTGGTATCGCCGCACGTTTGAGTTGCCGAAGGAAGACCAGGATAAACGCATCTGGCTGACTTTTGACGGTGTGATGCATGACGCGACGGTGTGGGTCAACGGCTGGTGCGTTCGGCGGCACGAGGGCGGTTACTATCCGTTCCGCGAGGACATCACGGACGTGGTGCATTTCGGCGGCGAGAACACTGTCGCCGTGCGCGTGGACGCGACCGGATCCGAGGGCTGGTTTTACGAGGGCGCGGGCATATACCGCCATGTCTGGCTGGACGTGACGGCGCGGATGGCCATTGCGCCGGACGGGATATTTGTCTTTTCTACGTTCGAGAAGAATGTGCCGTTGGATCGCGCGGAAATCCATGTGGAAACCGATCTCCTCAACACGCTCACCAATGACGAGGGAGTGACGGTGAA
>DAIDJC010000298.1:0-233 GCA_027451565.1 Limisphaerales bacterium
AGATAATTGGTTCCCGGCAGGTAATGATCAAATGTGTAACTGCAATTGCCATAGCGCTGGTCCTGGTAAACGGTCTGCGGCGCGGGATTGGTCACACCGCTGAGATCCACCGTGTAAGCATATCCATTGGCGTCCCATGCCGTGCCGCCGCTGTAATTTTGATCCGCCGCAAATGTCCGCTGGTCCGCTGATAGCGTCGCCACCGCCGCGCCACCACAATGAACCGCCGTGAG
>DAIDJC010000298.1:243-3226 GCA_027451565.1 Limisphaerales bacterium
CCGTTCAGCGTGAATTGCCGTGCATTGTTGCCCTCATTGGCCAGGGGACCCTGGCTGCAATCCTCATTGGTGTTGCCCAACAGTTGAATGCCATTGTAATAAGCTCCCGGGTTGGAAAAATAGAGAATGTTATTGCCCCCGCAATAATTGAAGAGCATCAGCGTCACCAGGCCGTTGCCTCCAAAACCATCGCCCTGCTCGCAACAATTGTTCCTGCCCAGTTCATGCGCAAAAACATTGGCGGAAAGATAAACGGCGCTCACCGTGCCTTCGCTGCCGCACTCATAGGACAACCCCGCGTCGTCAGTGCCTATCCCCACGCATTGGATGATGCCAGCGCCAGTGCTGGACCAAAAACTGGCCACATCCGGCCATGTCCAAAACTGGCCAAGCAGGGAATGAAGCGTGCCGGGGTCCGATTCCGAAGCCTCCAGGTACCCCACGTTCTCCACCCACATCCCAGTCCCGCTGTTTTGCATGGCCACATTCGCCGCCGCAACATTGTTGTTCATGTCCACTTGCAGATTGGCAGCCCCGCCAAGCTGAGCCGCCGCCGCCGAGGTATAAACCTCCGCCACCGTCATCACGGACCCAATCCGGTTGAATTGCTGGGCATGGCCGCAAATTGCCATCATCCACACCCAAACCAAGGCAGGCCATGGCCACAGAATTTTGCGGTTGGCAATCGAAGGAGCGGAATTTCTCATTTTTGCGGTTCAACTCCTTTTTTCATTTAATGAAACGGACTGCCATAGAGTGCCGGATTTATGCTTTTTACCACCAATTCACCAGGTTCCCGCGCCTCGCCAACCAGGTAAACCTGTTCCTGCGGAGAATCCACCGTAAATGCCTCCCGGTTGTTGATAAATGCAGCGGTAACCGTGGAATCCGCCTGCCCAGGCAATTGCCCGTAAATCTGACCCGCACTGCCGTTGTCCCTCAAATCCGTCCTTGTCACATTCACCACCCACTGCTGCCCATCCAATCCCGGCAAGGTAATCTGCCGCAGCTTCTCTCCAGCCTGCGCCGCTTCTTGAGCCAGCGATGCCAGCCCTTCATTGAAATAAACCAGCTCCCTTTGGTAAATCGCGGCGTTTTCCATCACCATGCGCTGGTATTCCAATGAATTGTGCGCCAGGCGAAGAATCACGTTTGTGTCGCGGCCATCCTCACCCGTCCATCCGTAAATGGAATTGGATTCAGCCACCTTGAAAGGGCGCAGTTGGAACCAGGAATAGTTGGGGATGGTCGGAAGCTGCTCCGCCTCGTTTTGCACTCCTGCCATTGACACAGCCGCCGAATTTGACCCGCTTCCTGACGCTTCAGCCAGATTCCCGGGTTTTGCTGCAGAAGCATTCAAGCTCAATTCTTTGGCGTGGTGAGCGGTGCAGCCAATCAAGCCCACAGACAATGGTAGCCAGCCAAAAAGTTGAATCCACGCCCCGTAGGATGCCATTAAAGTGGAATATTTCAGCCGCCTTGGAGGATGATTCACAGCTTTTAGAATGACAAATCGCGCCGACCTGAATACCCATTCGCCACCGAAAGCGATGGCGGACTCATGGGTTTAACCACTGCTGCCAGCGATAACTAATTTGTTTTTAACTGGTTGCAATCAGAAAAGGGATAGCGCAACAATCCTCAAGCGAGGTAGGAATCAGGCCACACAATTGATCCAAGGCAAGCATAAAATGGCTTCAACAATTAATACGTTTTTTGACAGCCCAAACCCGCCATTTTTCCCAGCAAAATCTTTAAGTACCTGTCGGAAGGTGGGAAAGGTGCTGCGGCGGTTGGAATTGGGCTGGAAGAACTGGATGCACATAGGCAGCCCTGAGGTCGGGCCCAAAGTAGCGGCGATCGCCTCGATCGTGGAGCCGTGCTGCCGATTGGACATGAACTTGAGGGCCTATTTGATGGATGCCCTGCCCCGGCTTGGCGATTGGCCAAACACCCGGGTGGCGGAGCTTAACCCCGCCGCTTGGAAAGCCGCGCAACTCAAAATCCCCTGACATCCCAGCAGCTTATCACAGGCAGACTGCCTCACCAGACAGGGTTGCTGACACGGATACTGTGTTGAATGACATAAGAAGAAGGTGTGGTTTCGTCCACACGAGCCTATCGGCATCGGCGCGACTGGTAACGGTCGGGCCAAAAGCTGCCGAGGCAACATACCTACGCCCAAGGGGACGAGGAGAGAACCGTGAGGTTCTCTCCTCGACTGCCAGCGTCAACGGTGTTGCAGGGTCAGGCTGAATGACATGCCCAACGTAAGTGAACTGTCTCAAGTGACGTCAAATCTTTCTGAGCCAAAAACGCTGACACGCTCTATCCAAAAGGCGCGGAGTCGGTTGTCTTATGCTGACTTGCAGCTCACGAACATTATGAATGTCTGACTCGACACAGGGGCGGATTCAACCCCCAAAGGAAATGAAATCACCCAAAGGCGTCGGCAAAGTCGGCGTGAAAGGCACGAAGTCAAAGCTAACGCTGGTATCAAATCCCGCGCTGCCAGCAGCCGTAACATCTACAAAGGGCGTCAAAGCCGCGACGGCCTGGCTGATGCTGGTCCATTTCAAAGTGCGTTCATAGCCGTTATTGTTCGCCGGATTCACATCCTCCGCGACACCCTGGACACCAGTGACTGTGGACAGACCCAGATCAGCGGCGATCACACGGGCGAGGCTGCGATGATCGCTTTCAATGCCCATGATGCGGGCGGCGGTAACCCGCAGATCGGCGGTGCTGAAATTCCGCACGCCCACGAGATATGCAGCAATGAACGCATCTTCTAGGGTCACCAGGATGTTGAGCGTGGTTTGCGCATCCGTGAACATGCCGGCGGGATAATAAAACTTGGTGTATGGCGTCGGTTGGCCGGTGACGGATTCTTCCACGAGATAATGGGACATTTCCTCTTGTAACGCGGCAGTCAGGTAAATCTGATCATTCGCTGAAAGCCCGTTGAAAAAAGGCGAGGGCT
>DAIDJC010000298.1:3236-3512 GCA_027451565.1 Limisphaerales bacterium
GATATTCGTGTAGGTGGTGACTGCCAGCGCCTCGGCAATTTCGGCGGCAATGATGATGTTGCGGTCACCGTCGCGAAGCTCACTGTGTTCGTCATCGCCATGATCGTCCCGGTTGTCCGCCCCGTTACCAGAATTTCCCAGTGCAGCAAACGGAAGCAGTGCGGCTCCGCCCAGCAGGGAGGCACGGGTCAAAAATGAACGGCGGTTCAGATTTCCAGTCTCTACAGTTGATGATGTTTTCATGTTATTTTGTTTAGTTTTAAGTTTCTTGTTGTT
>DAIDJC010000299.1 GCA_027451565.1 Limisphaerales bacterium
AGCCAGTTCCGGTTTTGGAAGCAAGGCGGCAAATGGTTTCAAGCTGGCCATAATTAAAAAATTTCAGGTTTAACGACGCCCGCATAATACCCTTTTGGCGGTTCTTTCGCACGCATTTAAATAGGCCTGAAATTCCTCCAAAAAAATATGAATGCCCACCCCATTTATTTGTGCCGGGAGGGGTGCTTAAAACCTCTCAACCCGCCCGCTCTTTAATGCTTCGAGGAAACGGAACCCGGACAAACAAGCGCGTATTGATCGGGGGCGAGCCAACCGGTGAGGTTTCCGCACTGGACAAGGTCAAAATGGCCGAGGGAACGCAAGCGACGCAAAGATTCCCCTGAGGAGAGGTTTGCGATGACTTCACCCCGGGTGGTGGGCGTGAGGCGAAGCGGAACAGACTCGCCCAGTACCACGCCCAGCTTCATTCGGCCAACCACGCCGGCATTACCGATGAGGCTCAGGAAGAACACGGTCAGCGCGATGGCTGCGACGAGCCTGTGCCAATCACGCCGGGCCCCAAGCAAAACCACTGGCAACACAAGGCTGGATGCGGCCAGCCAGAGCATGGCGGCGGAAAGCCAAATCCAAGCGGATGGAGAAAGCCATGTGGAGGCTTCTTCATACCAGAGCAAGCCTGCATCTTCCAAACCCAACATTTGCCGGGCAACGGCCTCATTCTCGCGCGCCTGGGAATTTGCCGGGGCAATCCACAAGGCTCTTTGCCAGGCCAGTATCGCCTTTCCAGCGTGGCCCTGGTGCCATTCTGCCAGCCCCAAGTCCACATAGGCCCCGGCTGTGGGCCGCAGGTCCGCGGAAGTTTCAAAAGCCTGCGATGCCTCCGGGAAAAGGCCTTGGCGAGACAACGACAGTCCCCGGTCAAACCATTCCTTGCTAGTCATGGAACCAGCGCCCGCGCTGGCATCCGTGGCAAGGAGCCAGGCCAAAATCCAAAAGGTGCAAAATGGCCTAATGCCACGGCCCAGGGCCTGCATAAAAGTAAAAAGAGAGCCTGCATCCAGTAATTTGGGCCGTGACAAATGGCCCGATGCCGGAAGATTCCCGCCACGAACGGCGCAACCCAAACCAATGCAAACCACAGGCGTACGACTCTTCGTCCGGATTTGTTTTTTTTCAGTCACCGTTTTCAAAGGCCTTTTTCTATTGAGCGCGCCCTGCCATTCGGGCCTTTGCTCCAAATCGAAACTCCACGGTCTATCAAGACGGAAGCTCATAAGCGCCCCTCCAAGTCATCGAGAATAGTTCCGGCCTGATGGACCAGGCGGATTAGGGCAGACTGATGCTTTTCCAGTCCCGGGCCGTTTTTCAGATCTGGATCGGCTGAAAAACGCTGGTCGGCGATGGCAAAGATCTGACGCACGGTTGCTGCGGAGGCGCGGTCATGGGCTGCGGCCATCCATTGAACCAAGACGTCGCTGCAGGTCAGCGCGTCTGGTTGGGCAGGGAAATGAGGCGCTGCCGCCACCTGAAGGGCTTTTGCGGTCAAGGCCAGGCAGCCATCCATGTCCCCATCCGCCTCAGCTCGGTTCAATGCCCTGCGAATCTTTTTTAATGCCTTCCTGGCATTCTTGCGGCGGGTCCAATCCGGATGCGCGGCCCTCCAGCGCCGTCGCCGGTCCCATAACCAGAGCAGCATGAAACCGAGCAATGGCATCATTGCGCCGAACCAATCACTCGGCCTGCACTGCGGTGGAACCAAGTTGCCGCATGATCTGCCCGGCTTGTCTACCATGGCCGTCAAGCTCTCTCTGTCTGCCCCACTATCAGTTTCCCGGAAATTCTGCGGGAGGCTGGGGCCGGATACTTCCACAGGAATAGATGGAATGGTGAGATCCCAATAGCGACCAGTCTCCGGATCGAAGGAACAAAAAGGAATGGCCGGGGTGGATTGCACGGTGTCCGTAAGAGGAACCAGGGTGAATCCCACCGAGGGCGGTTCATCGGCCACGATCTGCCAATCGGAGGAGGCAGGCGATTGGGGCGGAACGAGCCGTGCAAACTCATTGTAGCCATGAAAGCCCAACTGCAAATGGACTGGCTGCCCTGTGTGGATGCGATTTGTTCCCAGCGTGGGTCTATCCGCGTAAAACCTGCCCATGGCGCCTGTAAATCCTGGCAGTTGCCCCTCTTGCGGGACTGGCTGCACAGCGATCTTTACCGGCTCGGAAACAAGCAGCCGATAATCCGGCTCCCCCCCGGACAGCGTAACACGTCCGCGGATGGTGATCGGCCCGCCAAACTCCCGTCCGGCCGTGTAAGCCTGCGCAAAGAGCGTCAAAGGCCCGCTTTGAATGGGAATGAGGCTGAGGTCGGCCACAAAGGAGGGACGAAGCGTTCCGTGATCATTGACCACTTGGATGGATTCGCGCTGAGAATCCTGTCCTGCCATGAGGCCTTTGCCATTGACATGAATTTCACGGAGGGCCTGTATCTGGTTTTGCGGACCTGCCGGCAGGAGAACTCGCACGCGAAAGGGCTGGCCCAGGTAAAGGGCGCGGGAGGAAACCTCCACTCCCAATTCCAATGGGGGAGCTTTGGGTGAGTCTCCCGTCACGGTCAAAGACGTGGCAGGCACTTGCACCGACGCGCCGGCACAGGAAATGGAAAAAGCAGGCAGCGTGTACTGGCCTGGGGCGGTTTTTGGAATTTTTAACTCATACAAATAGGTGGTCAGGGGGTCGTACTGATTGCCATGGTATCGCGTCAACTGTCCTCGCGCCTCCATCAAAGGAATCCAACCGGCTGGCCAGGCCAGCCTGCTGGGCCATGAAATGGAGGATTCAGTGCCGCTCACTTCCACCCGCAGAAAAACCAAGTCACCGGGACTGGCCATGGCCGGATCAAAATAAGATTTTGCCGATGCCCTGGCGGATGGGGCCACGGTTTCCTGCCGTGTGTTCAGAATCCAATTTGCAGGAGACGGATTTGCCGGCTGGCCATGCGCCAGCCGGATGATTCCCAGCATCCCAAGGAAAAGGCCGGTTGCCCGGGCTTTATTGAATGGGCCAGGTTTCACCAATTTCGACCCTTTCTATCCGCGGGCTTGGTTCCTTGCTCGTCACTCATGGATAACCGTCGTCCGCCATCCAGCATCAGTCCATCCAGGATGCGGGCGGCTTCTTCCGGGGAAATGTGAAGCTGTAGCTCCTGGCCTTCCCGGGTATCTCCCTCCTTCAAGCCGGCTAGATCCGCGGGTTGCGGGCCATCTGCTCCATCCTCCTCTTCATCCGAGTCGCCGCCCGGGCCGCCCGGCGACGGTCCGGGTTTGGGCAGCCGGCCTCGCAACTGTTTCAATGCATCTTGCAACTTTTGTCTTTGGGCGCCCATGGCCGAAGCGGTTTTTTGCATTTGACGCAGCGAATCAACGAGTTTGGCGATGGCCACATCCACCGATTGTTCATTGGAGCCTGCCTGTGAATCCTCAGGGTTCAAATCCCGCACCCCGTGAAAATCAT
>DAIDJC010000300.1 GCA_027451565.1 Limisphaerales bacterium
CATCCGCCGCTCCCGCCAAGACCGCAAAAACCACCCAAAAGCCAATGTTCCTTGAAATTTAGATGCGTCTGCCCTGCGGGACCGGGCAGGCTGGATTGACACACATTTTGCGGGCTGTTACCGTGCTGCTTTTAATATGCCCACGGATTACAAGGATACGCTGAATCTGCCGCGAACCGATTTTGCCATGAAGGCTGATCTGGCCAGTCGGGAGCCGGAACGGCTGCGAAAATGGGAAAATGCCGGTTTATACGCCGCCATTCAGTCCGCCAGGTCCCAGGCCCCGTCCTTTGTGTTGCATGACGGACCGCCTTTTGCCAATGGCGATGTCCATATCGGCACAGCCCTGAATAAAATTCTCAAGGATTTCATTCTCAAATACCAGACGCTCTGCGGAAAACGCGCTCCTTATGTTCCTGGCTGGGATTGCCATGGTTTGCCGATCGAATTCAAGGTTTCACAGGAAATGCGCAAAGCCAACGAGGCTCCCGGTTCCACCGTGGAAATCCGCAAGGCTTGCGAACGGTATGCCCGCCAGTTTATTGATTTGCAGCGAAACCAATTCCGCAGGTTGGGCGTTTTGGGGGATTGGGATAATCCTTACCTGACCTTGGACAAGGATTATGAAGCCCAGGAACTGTCCCTATTTGCCGATATCGTGCAGGCAGGCTACGTTTACCGCGGCAAAAAACCGGTTTATTGGAGCATCCCATGCCGCACCGCCTTGGCGGAGGCAGAGGTGGAATACCAGGACCACATCAGCCAGAGCGTTTATGTCCGATTCCCGGTGTCAGGAAAACCCGACACCTTCATTGTCATCTGGACCACCACACCCTGGACATTGCCAGCGAACCTGGCTGTGGCCTTCAACCCCGCTTTGGACTATGTGCGGGCGCGTGTTGGATCGAGCCATTATATGGTGCATCGCGGACTTTTGGCCAGGGTGGCGGAAAAATGTGGATGGACCGTGGAGGATGAAGTGCCCGTGTCTGCGGCGGAATTGGAAGCTCTTCAATATCAGCATCCTTTCATTCCCGCGCGGACGGGCAGGGTGTTGCCTGCAGAATTTGTCACGTCAGACACCGGCACTGGCTTTGTTCACATTGCCCCGGGTCATGGGCTGGACGATTACAATTTGGGGCGCGCGCATGGCCTGCCGGTTTATTCTCCAGTCAATGACGATGGAGCCCTGGCTCACACGCCTGATTTTCCAGTCTCCCAACAGATGCCAGCCCATCTCACGGGCAAATCCATTTTGGAAAAAAAAGGGATAAGCGAGGCCAACACGGCTGTGTTGGATGAATTGAATCTGCGAAACGTCCTGTTATGCCGGGAGGATTATCATCATAGCTACCCGCATTGTTGGCGCAGCAAAACGCCGGTGATATTCCGGGCCATGGACCAATGGTTTATCCGGATTGACCATGACGGGTTCCGCGAGCGGGCATTGCGGGAAATCGAATCCGTGCGCTGGGTTCCCGATTGGGGAGTCAACCGGATCAAGGGCGCCGTTCAATCCCGCCCGGATTGGTGCATCAGCCGTCAGCGGTGCTGGGGCGTCCCCATTCCTGCCTTTTACGACGCCCAGGGACAGGCCATCCTGGACCCGGCCATCATCCGCTCGGTGGCTTTATTGGTGGGGCAGCACGGGTCGAATCTTTGGTTTGAGAATTCGGCTGAACAATTATGGCGGCAAGTGCGGCCGGCCCATTGGCCGGGGCCGGAGGCTGTGGCCAAGTCCAATGACACCCTGGATGTGTGGATAGACTCGGGAAGCTCCTCCCGCGCCGTGGTTTCCAGAAGGCCAGAATTGCGCGGACGCCAGTTTCCCTTTCAGGCCGATGTTTATCTGGAGGGCAGCGACCAGCATCGTGGGTGGTTTCAATCCTCATTGTTGCTCTCGCTGGCTGGCAATGGCGCGGCTCCCTTCAAAACCGTGCTCACCCACGGGTTCATGGTGGATGCGGATCGCGAAAAAATCTCCAAAAGCAAGCAGGGCGCCTATGAAAAACCCCAGACTGCCGAGGCCTATGTCAAAAAATATGGGGCCGATGTGGTGCGCCTGTGGGTTGCCTCCCAGGATTATCGCAATGACATCGTGGTGAGTGAGGAGCGGATCAACAAGGTGGGAGAAACCTACAGGGCGCTTCGCAATACCCTGCGGTACCAACTCTCCAACCTCTACGATTTCAACCCGGAACTCCATGCCGTCCCACCCGGCCAATGGACGGGCTTGGACCGGTGGATGATGGCCCAATTCATCCGCTTGGATTCAGAGGTCCGAGCGGCTTTCGACCAATTTGATTTTCACGTGGTTTATCAGAAAATCAGCCAGTTTGTTTCAGTGGAATTGTCCTCTGTTTACCATGATGTGATCAAGGACCGGCTCTACACGGACCCCGCCCATTCCAGACGGCGGCGGGCCACCCAGACAGTGCTGGACGCCATGGCCGGGGGACTGTGCAAACTGCTGGCACCCATCCTGGCATTCACCGCGGATGAAGCCTGGGAAATGCTGCCCGGCAAACCCCGGGGATGTGTCCATGAGCAGTCCTTTCAACCCATGGCATTCACCGCAATCCCGGGGGAGGAGGAATCCTGGAAAAAATTCTTTGCCCTGCGCGAGACCGTACTGCTGGAGTTGGAAACGGCGCGAAAACAAAAAATCATCGGGAAAAGCCTGGATGCCAAAGTCCAGCTTATCGTCACGCCTGAATTCTTCGTCGCTGCTGACCATGTGGAAGACTTGAGGGAGCTTTTTAATGTTTCCCAACTGGAAGTGAGGCGGAATGATTCCTCCGCGGCGGGAACCGTCCCCTCCTGTGTCATCCTCCGTGCCGAAGGCCAGAAATGCGAGCGTTGCTGGCATTGGGAAACAGATATAGGCGCGCATGCCGCCCATCCCACGCTGTGCGGACGCTGCAACCTGGCGGTCGAAAGCAGCCAGCCTCTTTCATCGTGACCCCGCCGGATCAAGCCATGATGGATTTCCGTCCCGGCCTGGTGGAGTACATCCGGGCACAAGCCCGGCCGGTGGAAAAATTCAGCCACCAGGAGCGGCTCTACCACCTGACCCGGCAAATCGGGGCAGGCCTTGTTTACGATGATGACATTGTATTTGCCGCCGCATGGATGCACGATATTGGCGTTTTTATAGGCCATCGTCCGGAATCCCTGGCCGAGCTGGAAAAATGGGACCTGATCGCTTATGCGGAAAAGACCGTGCCAGGAATTCTCCTCGTCCACGGTTTTCCGGGGGAAAAAATCCCTGCGGTGATGGAAGTCATTCGCCATCATCAACCTGCTGGAAAGCCGTCAACCATGGAGGGTGTTTTGGTCCGGGACGCGGATATTCTGGAGCAACTGGGGGCGGTGGGCGCGCTGCGGGCACTGGTGAAGGTGGGCCGGGATACGCGGTATGCAACGTTTACGGAGGTAATAGTGGTTCTGGAGCGGGCGGTAGACCAATTACCGGG
>DAIDJC010000301.1 GCA_027451565.1 Limisphaerales bacterium
AATCCGGTCCTTGTCTGCAAGCCGGAATGTGCCAAAGACATGGCGCAGCAATTGGACCCGGGACAAGGGATAAGACTGGTAAACTTCGTGGCAAATCCGGGAAAGATCAGCCCCCCGTGTGACCAGGTCCGCCCCGGCATGGAATGTGCCCGAGCGGGTTGAGGGGTATTGAAAAGAGCCGGTGTCCGTGGAAATGGCCGTGAAAAGGAGGTCAGCAATCGGCTTGGTGACACGCCATCGCGCCATCTTCAACAGACGATGGATCAATTCCCCGCAGGAGGGATCACGAGGGGAAACCCAATTAATGTCCGCATAACGCGGGTTGCTGACATGATGGTCAATATTAATGAAAACACCCCTGTTTTGAATGAATTCCCCCACGCGTCCCAGCCTTTCATAGCTGGCACAGTCGGTGGCAATCACGCAATCAAACTTTCCCCCGGGCCGGGGTTGGGACCAGAGTCCCTGGGAATTGAGAAACTTGTATTTGTCAGGAATGGGGTCCTGGTTCCAGACCGTGACCTGTTTGCCCTGATCCAGAAGAGCCAGGGCCAGGGCGAGTTGCGATCCAATACAGTCTCCATCGGGCCGCATGTGGCCCACAATGCAAAAAGTCTTGCATTGATCCAGCACCTCGATGATTCGACTGATGATTTTGGGACGGGCTTTCATACGAGAGTATGGATGAAGGGAAAGTGGGCCAGGCCCCATCAGGGGTTAGAGGGCGAAGGAGGGGTTGACGGGTTGGTTTTTTCCAATTCCTCCATGATTTGCAAAACACGATTTCCCCGCACGATGGAGTCATCCACAATAAACTTGAGGGTGGGGGTGAATTTAAGGACCACCGCCCTGCCAACCAGACCCTGAATTCGGACACGATGATTTTCCAATTCCACCAAGGCGCGCTTCTGCTGGTCTGGATTACCGAGGACGCTGATGAAAACCACCGCCGACTTCAGGTCCCCACCCACATCCACATCGTTGACGGTGATCAGGCCGACAGCGTTGACATTGAATTCCCTGCGAATGGTTTCGCCGATTTCACGTTTCAACATTTCCCGGACCCGTTCGTGTCGCAAATTAGGCATGGTTTATGTTGGGGTTTCTGGAAAATGGTTTGAAAAAGAGGCACCCGGGGTCCCTGCCCGGACACGTGAAATCAGATCATAATTTGGCCGCGACCTTTTCCACGGCGTAACATTCCACAAAATCACCCACTTGAAATTCGCTATACCCTTCAATACGCACCCCGCACTCCATGCCGGAGCGGACTTCATTAACTTCGTCCTGAAAACGCCGGAGCGATTGAAGGATGCCTTCGTAAATGACATCCTTGCGCCGGCGCACCCGCACCTTGCCGCGCACAATCCGGCCCATGGTCACCATGCAACCGGCCACCGGCACACCCTTGGAAAGCTCGAAAATCTTGCGAACCTCCGCCGATCCGACCGTGACTTCCTTCAAGTCCGGGTCCAGGAGACCTGCCATGGAATCCTTCACTTGATCAATCAGTTCGTAGATGATGGCATAAAGTTTGATTTGCACCCCTGAATGTTTGGCTTTTTCCGCAGCGGTGCTATCCACCCGGGTATGAAAACCAAGGATGACACCCTTGGAGGCGGAAGCCATGGCAACGTCATTTTCGGTGATGGCACCGACCGCGCTGTGCAGGATTTCAAGGGACACTTTTTCGGACTCAATTTTTTTGAGCGCGTCCACGATGGCTTCCACGGAGCCTTGGGTATCGGCCTTGACCACGACCTTGAGCACTTTGTTTTGGGTCGCCTTGAGGGAATCAAAAAGATTTTCAAGGGTGATCTGGGACCGGCCCTCCATGTCCTGGTTTTTGGCGGCGAGGGCGCGTTCCTCGGCGAGGTCGCGGGCGGATTTTTCATCATCCACCGAGCTGAATTCCTGACCTGCTTCCGGCACTCCGTTGAGACCGAGAACACTGACAGCCACGGACGGCCCGGCCTCTTTGAGGCGCTGGCCCTCCTCGTTGATCAATGCCCGGACTTTGCCATAAAACTCGCCACAAATGACCACATCACCGAGCCGGAGTGTTCCTTTTCTCACGAGGACAGTGGCCGTGGGGCCGCCGGGGGCAACGCCGGACTCGATAACGTTCCCCTTGGCTCGCCGGTTGGCATTGGCCTTGAGCTCTTGAAAATCCGCCTGGAGCAGAATCATCTCCAACAGCTTGTCAATTCCCTGACGCGTGAGGGCGGAGCATTCCACGAAAATGGTATCGCCTCCCCAATCATCAGGCGCAAGGCCTTTTTCCTGAAGCTGCTGGCGCACACGCTGGGGATTGGCGTTGGGATG
Source organism: Limisphaerales bacterium (assembly GCA_027451565.1). GTDB lineage: Bacteria > Verrucomicrobiota > Verrucomicrobiia > Limisphaerales > UBA11358 > UBA11358. Next base: position 2,326 of record DAIDJC010000301.1, read on the forward strand.
ATCCATTTTGTTCACCGCCACGACGATGGGCACCTTGGCGGCGCGCGCGTGGGCGAGCGCTTCCAAGGTTTGAGGCATGACCCCGTCGTTGGCTGCCACCACCAGCACCACCAAGTCAGTGACATTGGCCCCGCGCGCCCGCATGGAACTGAATGCAGCGTGGCCGGGCGTATCCAGGAAAGTGATTTGGGCCAACTGGCCCTTTTTCTCCGGATGCGGCACCGAGATGGTGTAGGCTCCGATATGCTGGGTGATCCCGCCTGCTTCACCTGCCGCAACGTTTGCTTTCCGAATCACATCCAGCAGGGACGTCTTGCCATGGTCCACGTGACCCATGATCGTGACCACGGGAGCGCGTGGCTTGAGGTCCTCCGGCTTGTCATCGAAATCCAGCTCGAGCGGCTTTACCAGCGGATGCGGTCCCTCGTCTTTGCCGCGTTTTTCCTTTTCAAACCGGAAGCCATATTTGGCACAGAGTTGGATGGCTGTTTTTTCCTCGACCGTCTGATTGACGGTGGCAAAAACGCCAAGACTCATGAGGTCGGCAATGATCTTAAAAGGCTTTTGCCTGAGCCGCTCTGCGAGTTCCCGAACCACGATGGGCGGCTTCATGGAGATAAGCTCGCTTCCGGGCGGCAGCTCGGGCTTGGGGGGGGTAACTTTTTGGGGCTGCAAGGGGCGCTGCCCCGGTCCGTTGGGCCCTCGCCCGTCCGGCTTGCGCAAAGGCGGCTTTACCGCCGGACGGTTTTCGCCACGATGGGCGGCAGGATTACCCTGTGGGGGTTTTGGGTTGGGGGCGTAACCACGGCCTCCACCTCCGGAACCGCGGTCGTTGCCTCCTCGCGAAGAACCGAAACCCTTCAAATCAATGAATCCCACTTTCTCGCCCAATTGAGGCTTGGGAGGCTCTGGCGGACGAGTGGGCGGCTTGGGCACAGCCACAGCAGGAGGCAAAGCCTCTTCCACAGGCGCATGGGAGTCTCCATTCTGGTTTACGGCTGTGGAAACGGCGGACGTCTTGGCTTCTCCAGCCAAGGTCACTCCGCCCGGGGTGGTCTCCATGTTTCCAGCCTTGACTTCAATGTCTTGGTTGCCGGGATGGAGGATTGTC
>DAIDJC010000302.1 GCA_027451565.1 Limisphaerales bacterium
GTAGCCGTGGTCCAGGATGTGGTCCATAATACGTTGGGCCGTTTCCGCAATATGTCCCGGTCAAAATCCACATTGGAATGGGTTGTGGAACCGGTTTGGATTGGCAGGGAATCCGCGGCAGGCAGGGGCATGGGATACAGCGAGGCCATCAGCAATGCCAGGAGGAGGGAGCTTTTGAACCTGGTGAAAAAGCCATTCATCAGCAAGCCGGGTTTTCAATAACGCAGCCGGATGTCAATGTTGGAGCCATGCACCGCCGTGTGGCAGCCAGAGGTCCAGCACGTGCCTATTTGCAGGAATGCCGTGTGGTCAATGGTTCCGATATAAATGTGGCCGGCGGGCACGGAGGGTCCCTGCACCTGGGCATGGCACCTCAGGCACAGGTTCGGGTCATCTTCGACCAGCAGCTTTTCATTGATGGATCCGTGCGGGTTGTGGCAGACGGTACAGCCTTCATGCATCGCCTCGTGTTCAAAAATGAAGGGCCGCGTCTGGTCCTGATGGCAAGCGGCGCAGTTTTCATTCTGCCGGGCCATGGCAAGGCCCCCGGCGGCCTTAAAAATGTCCTCGCCGTGCGGGTCGTGGCATTGCACGCAATTCATGAAACCCTCCGGCACGGGATGATGCTGGGGCAAACTGAATTCGCCCTGGACATCCAGGTGGCATTCCAGGCAGGAATCAGGTTTTTTACCAGGGTTTACAATTAAATTTGGCTGGCCGCCGGTCCGGATATGTTCGCTGCCTGGTCCGTGGCAGGATTCGCATCCAGTTTGCCCCGGCATGGCTGAACGAGCCGAATAAAGGCGCGCATGAGCGCTTGCAGGAAACCTGAGGACAATCTCCCGGTGGCACACTGCACAGGCCTGGTTTCCAACATAATGTGAACCGGCAATTTCCGGCGCCTGGACAACCTCATTAGGCGTGGTTGTGCAGGAGACCATGAAAAGCCACTGAAAAAACACGAAACCACCCAGCAACAACCGTGTGATTTTGCGTTTCAATTTGGCATGCCAGCGTTTTTGCCTGGAGTCTGGCCAGGCAGGCCCGTTGACGCGGCCTGAATGATTTGCCTCACAATCTGGTCAGACAAGTTCCCGCCGGTGGGAAAAATCATTTGCAAACGGCCGGAGGCATCAATGATAAGCGTGCGAAAATTATGAATGATCACCCCGTCCTGGTTTTTCATTTTCATGCCACAGCGCTCCGCCAATTCGCTGATGTCGGATGAGGTCCCGGTCAAAAAGGACCAGTGTGCCGGGTCATAACCATAGGCTTGGGCATAGGAATGAAGCACGGAAGGTGAATCGAACGACGGGTTGAACGTGACGGATAGGAAATGCCAGTTGGTGGGGGCGGATGACATGTGGGTGAGGATGGCCGACGCAGTTTGAAAGTTTCTGGACAAACGAGGGCAATAATCCGGCAAGGGACAACGGGTGTAAAAAAAAGTGATGGCCAGGGCCTGACCGTGAAAATCGGCCAGGGTTACAGGCTGGTCGAGTTCATTGGTGAAGCGGCAATGAAGAAGGGCATATCGGGGATCACCAGCAGGCCCTGTTGGAGGAGTGTCCGTGCCATTGTTATTGGATGCCGCCGCAATCGGAGTCTGCCCCACCACGACGAGGTGGGTGACCCAACTTGAATCCGCGCCCACATGCAGCTCAAAATGGACAATGCTGCCGGGATGAAGACCTGCCAATTCATTCGCATCCCTGACTTTAAAGGGCATTGTCATGCTGTCCATGTAGTTCGAGATGGCAGCGTGATGAATGACCACGATCCTGTTTTGCGGCTGCAAATCCTCAATGACGCCATGCGCGTTGAAAATTTGATCCGTTGGAGTGGAAAAGGCTGGGGGTGCCAAGACCCGAGCCATTGGCAGCAAAAACCACCCAGCCAGGCAAACCGTCACCAAGCTTTGAATGGCACGCCTGATGTATCTGCGAATGGATCTCATGGAGGGCGCGGAATCAGGGGTTGGGTTGCAGGACCACCCGATAGAATCCATTGTGCGAGGGCGTGCGGGAATCGGAAAAGGCCCCGGGGTTTTGGGAGGCGATATTGGTGGACAGGGGCGTCCAAACGATCAGGTTAGTTGAAAACTGAACCACATATGTGAGGCCCACCGAGGCGGCATAGCTGAATTGGAAAACACCCGATGATAAAAGTGAAGGGGAGTGGATCACGATGGGCGCGGCATTTACAACGGAAATATTGATTGAATTCGTGGCGGATAATCCGTCGTCGGCACTGGCGATGGCTGACAATGGATAGGTCCCAGCGGCAAGATTGGTCACAAATGCCGCATAAGGCGGGGAAACGCAATTGGTGAGGATCACCGAGCCGAGCTTAAATTGGACATTGGTGATGGATCCGCTGCTGATGGATGCCGCAGCCCCCAACGTGAAGCTGGCCGGCGAACTGAAGACAGTGGAAGCCATTGGATTGGTGATGGTTACAGATAGAACCACAGGCGCAGCCGCCACATGGATCGTTCCAACCATGCCAAAGGAGACGTGCACGGTGCATTCGTAGGGGAATGATCCGGCGCTGGAAAAAATATTGGTGAATGAAAATGGATAGGAACGAGTATTGGAACTGTTTTGGTTGCTGGAAGTGCCTGGGCCGCCTCCCGGGCTTGGAAACAACCATGCGTAGGGCGTGGAGGAGCTCACCACATTATGATTTGCAGAGCCACTGGCCCAGGTCCATATCACCTCGTCACCCGCCTGGATATCAACGGTGGAGGGGTTAAAGGCGTAGTTTACAACCGATACAGAGGCAACCGCGCCATGGACGGTCCAAGCCGCCAAAATTCCGAGAAGGGCTGTGCCGTTTAGAAGCAGGGTTTTGCATACATTGAAAATATGAGGTTTAAAGGTTTTCATGTTGTTTCAAGATGGTTAAGTTGACTCTGGTTTTGCCGGTTTCAGTAATAAGAGGAATGCCGGGGCGGGATGTTCCCGGCTGGCAAAGAAAATTTTAGGGAACCTTTTGGACCCGGGTGAGTCATACTCAGTGAGCCTGATCATGGTTGAAAAACCGGATTTCGAAAAATTGGTGGCTTGCCACTACCATGAGCTTTATCAGTTTGCCTATAGCCTGACCCGGAGTGAGTCGGAGTCGTGCGACCTTACCCAGGAGACCTTTTGCATCTGGGCGGCAAAAGGTCATCAGCTTCGCGATGGGAGTAAGGTCAAATCATGGCTTTTCACAACCCTCCACCGCGAATTCCTGGGTGGAAGGCGCAGGCATGCGCGATTTCCTCATGTGGAATTGGAGGATGCGGATGCAGAATTGCCCACGGTCACCCCGGAGTTGGTGGACCGGCTGGATGCGCAGATGGTGGTTGAGGCTCTAGGCGGGCTGGATGAGGGTTTTGGGGCGCCTGT
>DAIDJC010000303.1 GCA_027451565.1 Limisphaerales bacterium
AGAAGGATGGGTTCGGGAGAATCAGGGCCACTCAAAGGGGATCAAAACGGGCTGACCAAAAAAAAGTTTAAAAAAGTATTGCATCCCGCCAAGGCTTTGATAGATTCTTTGCTCCTCGTTCTCCGCAAGGATAACGAGGCAGCCTGTTTGCCGACCGATAACTAGTCCCTGCAGGGACAGGATTGATGGCCGGCCAACTTCAAAGTTGCTGTCAAGTAAACACTTGAATTTTTTATGCCAGTTAAAACATTTAGGCCGCTGACACCATCCACGCGATATATCACGATCGCGGATTTCAGCGATATTACAAAGACGAGACCGGAAAAATCGCTGGTGGAAATTCGCAAGAAGACCGGCGGACGCAATGCTTACGGTCGTGTGACAGCCCGCGGTATAGGCGGGGGCCATAAGCAAAAGATCCGTCTGGTTGATTTCAAGCGAAACAAGCATGGTATGGAAGCCACCGTGGCGGCCATTGAATACGATCCCATGCGATCGGCGCGTTTGGCCCTGTTGCAGTATGCTGACGGAGAAAAGCGATACATTTTGGCGCCTGTTGGAATCAAGGTGGGCGGAAAAGTTTCGAGCGGGCCGTCAGCGCCTCCAGAAGTTGGCAATGCTTTGCCGCTTAAGGCGATACCTGTGAGTAGCGCCATTCATAACCTTGAATTGACGCCCGGAAAAGGAGGGCAGGTGGTGCGTTCAGCCGGTGGGGCAGCCACGTTAATGTCGATTGACGAAGGATATGCCCAGATTCGCCTGCCTTCCGGTGAAATCCGTAAGGTGAACGAAGAGTGTTACGCCACCATAGGACAGGTTGGGAACACGGAGCACGAAAACGTCATTTTGGGCAAAGCGGGCCGCTCCAGGCACCGAGGCATTCGCGGGATCACCCGTGGCATGGCTCGGAATCCTGTGGATCACCCCAATGGTGGTGGTCAGGGTAAATCGAAAGGTGGCGGCGGATGGCAGCAGTTGATGTCTCCATGGGGCAAGGTGGCCAAGGGTGGCAAAACAAGGCCTAAATTTAAATTTTCCAACCGCTTCATTGTGGTGCGCCGCAATGGTTTGCCAATCAAGAATAAATAATTGATCAATAATTTATATGGGACGCTCGATCAAAAAAGGCCCGTTTGTTGAAGAACACCTGCTGGAGAAAATCCAAAAGGCAAAAAGCACCAATCAGAAAAGCCCGATCAAAACATGGTCGCGTCGCTCCACCATCACCCCTGATTTTGTGGGGCTAACCTTTACTGTTCACAACGGCAAGGTCTTTAATCCCATCTTTATAACGGAAAACATGGTGGGTCACAAGCTGGGAGAGTTTTCCTTGACGCGGACCTTTAAAAAGCATGGAGCCCACACCGCCAAGGCGGAGGCCAAATAGATTTATGGAAGTTTTTGCGATTGCCAGGAACGTGCCGATGTCCGCTCAGAAGATGCGGGAGGTGGTACGCCAAATTCAAGGGCTGCCTGCGCTCCAGGCGGAAGCGATATTGGCCGTGGTGCCGAGAAAGGGTGCCCGGTTTGTGGCCAAGACCCTGCACTCCGCCATCGCCAATGCGAAAAACAACGAGGACATGCGCCCGGAGGGACTGCGGGTGAAGGAAGCCGTGGCCGGAACAGCGACCAGCATGAAACGTTTCACCCCGAAGGCTCGCGGCTCGGCCGGTCCCATTATCAAGCGCCGTTGCCATATCAAAATTACTTTGTCAGACGAATAATCCCCAAGCATTCATATGGGTCAAAAATCCAATCCAATCGGTCTGCGCGTCGCGGTCAACAAAGACTGGCGTTCCAAATGGTATGCCGGCAAAAAAGAGTTTGGCCAGTTGTTGAACGAGGACCGCGAAATCCGGGCTTTGCTTAAAAAGAAGCTGGAGTCCGCCTCGGTTCCCAAAATTTTGATTGAACGCGCCACCAATCGCTGCCGCGTGACCATCCTGACCGCCCGCCCAGGCGTGGTCATTGGCCGGAAGGGGTCTGAAATTGACAAGTTGAAGGAGGAGCTGAGCCTCAAGACGGGCAAAGAAGTTTATGTGGACATTGTGGAGGTGAAGCAGCCTGAATTGGATGCGCAGTTGGTGGCTGAAAACATTGCGTTGCAGTTGGAGCGCCGGGTTTCATTCAGGCGCGCCATGAAAAAGGCCCTTCAAACCGCCAGGGATTTTGGCGCGGAGGGAATTAAAATTCGCTGCGCCGGGCGTTTGGGCGGGGCTGAACTGGCCCGCACTGAGCTGTACCATTGGGGCCGGGTTCCGTTGCATACGCTGCGCGCGGATATTGACTATGGGTTTGCCGAGGCCCTCACCGTTTACGGAAAACTGGGCGTGAAATGCTGGATCTGCAAGGGTGAAAACAAACCCAAGCGGAATGAACCCGCCGTGGAAAACAAGGCAAAAGGCTGACCTGGGTCCAGTTGAAATTTAAGGAAAGACATTTGATATGGCAATGCAACCGGCAAGAGTAAAATTTCGCAAAATGCACCGTGGAAGCCGCAAGGGCATGGCCTTGCGCGGCAGCACGGTCGCCTTCGGCGAATACGGTTTGATGGCCTTGGAACGCTGCTGGATGGATTCCAAGCAATTGGAGGCTGCACGCGTGGCCATCACCCGCAACATGAAGCGCAAGGGCAAGATGTGGATCCGCGTGTTTCCGCAAAAGTCTTTCACCAAGAAGCCGCTTGAAACCCGAATGGGAAAAGGTAAAGCGCCGCTGGAAGGTTGGGTGGCCGTGATCAAGCCGGCAAACATCCTCTTTGAGGTGGATGGCGTGACTGAGGCAGAGGCCCGTGAATCCATGCGATTGGCGGCCACCAAGATGCCCATCAAGACCAAGTTCGTTTCCCGCCACCCACACGCCGCCTGAGTTATTTTTATGAAATTCGACGAATTAAAAGATCTGACGCTGGCGGAACTGGCCGCCAAAGGACGGGATCTTCGCCAGGAAATGTTCACGCTGCGCCTCCAGCAGGCCAGCGCCCAGTTGGAAAAACCCGCGCGCCTGCGCACCTTGCGAAAGGATATCGCCCGGGTTGAAACGCGCATTTCCTCGTTGCGCAACAAGACAACATCCACGACCCGTTAATTTTTTGTATGGCTGAAGAACAAAAATCCTCAACCCCCCGCGGCAACCGCAAGGAACGCGTGGGCCAGGTGGTCTCGAACAAGATGACCAAAACAATCGTGGTTCGCGTGGAACGCCGTTTTTCCCATCCACAATTCAAGAAAATCGTCACCGCCTACAAAAAATTCTATGCGCACGACGAAAAAGCGGAAGCCAAGGTTGGCGACACGGTGCGCATTCAGGAAACCCGCCCGCTGTCCCGCTTAAAGCGCTGGCAGCTCGTCGAG
>DAIDJC010000304.1 GCA_027451565.1 Limisphaerales bacterium
GCGAAGGCATCCCCGCCATCCAGTTGATGATGACAAAGATGAGCACGATCTCCGCCAGCGCCATCCCAAAGCTCAGCAGGTTCTTGGCCAGCATCAGGATGCCCACGCTGCGCAAAAGGGCGGCGGTGCACGCATCCTCCGTCTCCGAGCTGTCTTGTCGCTGGAGACGCATGATGTGCCGGACTATGCGGGCGGAAAGCACCGCCTCATTCCAAACCTGCAAGGCTGAAAAACCGGACACCTCCAGGTTTTCAAAATCCCGAAAAACATGGGCCGAAAGGGCGATTGACCGCACCGCATTAAGCCCGATGAACTGGACGGCATCCAGGGGATTGGTCACCTTGTCGGGCAGGCCAAAGGCGGCGGAATTGGCCACCTGCAACATCTTGGCCGTGAGGGCCGGGTCCTGAAGGGTTAAATCCGCTATGTTTTCGAGCGATGGATTCTCTTCATTCAGTTCCTTGGTGATGCGGAAATAAACGGAAGGAAAACTGGGCAGGGAATTGAGGCGGCCTGCAAGCGTCTTTAATTTTTCATCCAGGAGCAGCGAGTCCAGTTTGCCAATGCGCGAGAGGGTGGCCACCAGGTCGGAGGCTTTGACCGGTTTGCTGAGGAATTGATGGGTGGTTTCCAGGCTTCGGGCGATCTCCTCCTGGTCGCCAAGGCCGGAAATGATGATTCGGGAGCTTTGCGGATGCAGCCGGCGGATCTCGTTCATGAGCTGGATGCCGTTCATCCGGGGCATGCGCATGTCTGAAACCACCACGTCAAATTTGCGGCGGGACAGAATCTCCAGCGCCTTTTCGCCGCCCTCGGCGCCGGCCACATCCCAGCGGTCGGCCATTTCATCCAGCATCAAGGGGTAAACTTCCAGCAACAGAGGATCATCATCCACGAACAAAATGGATTTTTTCATGATAAACTTAATTGGCCAAGGGATAAAACCACCGGACCGAAAGCCCGGAAAGCAAGACGAAAGGAAAACAAGCCCGTCCGGGGCGGCTCTGCCGTAAAATGGGACCCAGAGAGCGGAAAAAAGCATGGGCATCCTGATGCAGGCCGCCCTGCAATGAGGGGCGGAGACTGACGGGTCCGCGAATGGCTTCTGGATATGCTTCGGTTCTCATGTGTCCCTGGGCCCGAAATCCCGGGCGGGTTTCATTCAGGACATTAAATTTTCATATTCAGGCGGGTTCGTCAGTAAAATTTATGAATGTTCTCGCTTCACCACCATCGCAGCCCTTGAAATTGCTGATTGACCGGCGGAAGGTTCGTTCTTTACTTTAAACGGGATTGGTTGAATCCTTTTGCAACCTGACAATCCTTTGGCAACCTGAAAACCACCATGAAACTTGATTTGAATCATTTGCGCATGCAAAAACATCTCCTGGCAACACTTGGATTCTGTTCCCTGGCTTTTGTCCTGGCTCTGGGATTGGCCGGCTGCGCGACAAACCAGGATTCCTCTGCGCCAGTTAACTCCACCACGCAGAGTGCGGCAGCCAAACCTGCCAGTCACTCCGAGGTGGTTATTTTGCGCGAGGGCGACGTGGTGAACATTTCCATTCCCGATTCCCCGAACCTGAATGCCACGCTGCCCATCAGGAGGGATGGAAAATTGTCGTTGCAATTGGTGGGTGATGTGCAGGCTTCAGGCCTGACGCCGGACCAGCTTCAGGATCAACTCATCAAGCTTTACACCCCGCAAATCGGGGTCAAGCGCATCTCTGTGGCTTTGCAATCCTCATCCTTCCCGGTTTTTGTGACCGGCGCCGTGGTGCGGCCCGGCAAAGTGCTGAGCGATCATCCGCTCACCGCCCTGGAAGCCGTGATGGAGGCGGGCGGGTTTGATTACACCACAGCCAACACCCGGGCGGTCAAAATCATTCGCAACCAGGACGGTGTCATGAAACATTATGTCGTCAATTTGCAGCGAATCCTGGATGGAAAGGGCGGAGCACCTTTTTATTTGCAGCCGGATGACATTATCTATGTGTCCCAGCGTTTTGAACTATTCTGAGAGCGCCGCCACGTAACCCGATTCGTGCCGCCGATTCGTGCCGGAACATGGCGCGGTTGACGGGAAACAAGCCATGGAACCGCCCTGCCGCGCTTTGACTTTGGTGTTTTGGTGCAACCCCCGGGAATGGGTTCCCAGGCAGGCAAAAGAGGGGGAATGTTTCCATGCCTGATTCCAACAGCCTCCAAACCGTTGGGACGCCGAAGCCCCTGGTCAGTATCGTGGTTGTTAATTTCAACTGCGAAAAATGGTTGCCGGGTTTTTTTGATGCCTTGCTGGCCCAGAGCCTCATCGGCCAATGCGAGGTCCTTTTCGTGGATAATTGTTCCAAGGACCGTTCAGTGCAACTTTGCCGCGAGGCCCTGCCGCGTTTTCCCAATGCCCGCATGGTGGAGTCGTCCGTAAACCTGGGGTTTGGCGAGGGCTGCAACCTGGGGGCCAGCCATGCCTCTGCGGATCTTCTCTACTTCGTCAATTCCGATTGCTGGTTTGAAAAGGATTGTATTCGGATTCTTTACGAGGCGGCTCTTCAAGCCCCGCCGGACCATGCCATTTTTTCCGCAGTCGAATATGGGTTCGACGGCCACGACCCAACCATTGGCAGTCATAGCCGCGGCTCTTCAGGGTTTGATCTTTTTGGATGCCAGGTTAAAAACCATCGCCAGCAGGACTTGTTCACCGTGGGCACGTTTTTCTTCATCCGCCGGAGCGCATTTGAAAAAGTGGGACGGTTTGACAGCCGGTTTTTTGTCTATGGCGAGGAGCAGGATTTATCCTGGCGGATAGTCCTGGCTGGCCAGAAAATCCGGCTGGTGGACAAGGCCGTGATTCACCACCAAGCCACCACCAGCACCAATGCGGAGGGTGTCACCACTGAATTCCGCCGGTTTTATGCCAATCGCAATCAATTGATGATGATTCTGATCAATTCAAGCAGTGTGCTGTGTTTGATGTCGGTCTCCTACACGATCCTGATTCTGATCGAGGCGCTGGCCGGCGCGGTGCTGGCGCGGAAGTTGTCTTTCATTCACACTTCCGTGGTCAAGCCATGGTTGAGTTGCATTGCCTTGCGGGGGCACATTCGGGAGCGGCGCCGGTTTTTGCGGACCATCCGCCGCCACGGTGACGGATGGATGATCTCTCATTTTTTCCGGCTTGGCTTTGGACATTGGGACGACATCAAGCGGTTTTTAAATTTCAACGTTAAAATCAAATGAAACGGCCCAACCTGTTTCAAGCGGCGGGCTGGGGAGGGTTGGGGCGGACGCCAGTG
>DAIDJC010000305.1 GCA_027451565.1 Limisphaerales bacterium
ATATTACGCCGCAAAAACCCTTGCGGCGGGCTTACGAGCGCGATCCCCAAGCCGTGGCCTTGTGGCTGGCCGAAACCAATCCGCAGCTGCATCGCCATTTATTTATGAAGCTGTGTTGATCTCTGATTTTTACCTCGCCACGGCTTGCCCATGCCCATATTTTGGAGAAGGACGGGAGTTTGAATGGGTTTAAGGCGTGCAAAAATGGCCGCCTCAGGGGACCGTGCCGCATTCTTGCATGCTTCAAGATGCGTGGCGGACTTGGACCAGTCAATTCACCAAAAAATAATGAAAATCTCCAAACTATTGCCGGGGTCAGTTTTATTTTTGGCATTGGCATTTGATGGATTGGCACAGGCCCAGACCAATGCCAATGATTATTATCAGGCTGCCCAGAGGGTGGCGTCCCAGTTGAAATATCAATCGGGAACCATCCAGTTGCAAGGCGGTCTGGCCACGCTGAATGTTCCGCCCACGTTCCAGTTTTTGGATGGCGATGACGCGGAGAAGGTGCTGGTGGGTCTCTGGGGCAATCCTCCATCCAGCGTCAAACCTTTGGGCATGCTTTTGCCTGCAGGAACCACCCCTCTCAGCACAAACTGCTGGGCCGTGACGGTGGATTATGCTGCGGATGGATACGTGAAGGACGACGATGCCGCGCGGATCAATTACGATGACCTGCTGAAGCAAATGCAAAAGGCCGTGGAGGAGGCCAACAAGGAAAGACAAGCCAAGGGTTATCCCACAGCCGAACTGCTGGGCTGGGCTGCGCCGCCCCATTATGACCCGCAAACGCACAAGCTTTATTGGGCCAAGAAATACCGTTTCACAGGCCAGGACATGGATACCTTGAATTATAACATCCGCATCCTCGGCCGACGTGGCGTGCTGGAATTGAATGCCATCGCCGGGATGAACCAATGGGATGTCATCAACGAGCAAATGCCACAGGTTCTGGGCATGGTAAATTTTGACCAGGGCAACCGCTATGCTGATTTTGATCCGAGTGTGGACAAGGTGGCAAAATACGGGCTGGCGGCATTGGTGGCGGGCGGAACGCTGGCGGTGGCGGCCAAACTGGGGTTTTTGAAGCTGATCTGGGTGGCGATTCTGGCGGCAAAGAAATTCATCCTTGTAGCCTTTGCCTCGCTTCTGGCCATTTTCAAAAAATGGTTCAAACCCAAATCCTCATCTTCGTCCTCATCGCCCTACAAATAGCCAAAGAAGCCTGATGAGGCGGCCTATTCGAGGTGAATAGTCCTGGGCGATGGCCTGCAAGCCCTTGCCCGGCGGTTAATGATCCTTCATTTCATTTTAAGGCGCGTGATTTGCGCAACCGGGTCTGCGGGATGGAGGAAAAGACCGCAAACACCCGTTCTGAAACCTCAGCGCCACCCATTCCCTACCCTGCCCATCAGTGGGATTGAAGGAGATGGAGCATGTGACGGTGGGTTCATCATGGACTTATACCATTTCACCCGTCAAAGCATACCGCCGTTTGCAAAGGTATGAGACAATCCACCTTCTCTGATCTTCTCGCCACGCCAGCGTAGAACGGGCAGAGCCTCAACCGGGCGGCCATGCCATGGGTCTGCCGCCCAGCAGGTGACAGTGCAGATGCGGGACGGTCTCGCCGCCGTTGGCGCCGTTATTAATCACCAGACGATAACCGCCTGCGGCAAGCCCCAGCTTCTCAGCCACGCGCGCCGCAGTCCACAACAGGTGCCCGAGCAAGGCTTGGTCTGATTCGCAAGCCTCGGCGATACGTGGTATGGGTTTCTTGGGAATGACCAACACGTGAACGGGAGCCTGCGGATGAATATCATGGAATGCCAGCGCCAGGTCGTCCTCATGGATAATTTGGGCCGGGATTTCCCGGGCGACGATTTTTTCGAACAGCGTGCGGCTCATGACGGGCGCATCATTTTACCACCATGGTGCATTCGCCCTGATTTTCGGTTCGGATGCATTGGCGCATGAAATCAAGAATGCGATCCTCCATCTGGTCGCAGCGGTGGCTCCAACGCCTAGCCCCTGCGAGCTGTTTCACACAACCCTTGAGACCATAAAACCGCAGCAACTTGGGGGCATGCAATAATTGTGCACGCAGCTCGTTGCGCAGCTTGGGAAAGAAAAACAATTCCATGCCCGCCGTCCCGTCCCCGGCCAAATGGGCCAGATTGGCCTCCAATGTGCCGCCAGGGCTGGAATGGGTTGGCTTTTCCGCAAAGATGGAGATTCCCAAGCCTTGCAAAGCCTTTTCCAATGCTTGGGCAAATTCGCCCACGGTGACCGATTCACGGCCCAATTCCTTTTTGAAATAATGAAAGACCGAGGCGGAAGCGTGCTTCAATGTGCGGGAATCCAACGTGGCCAACCCATCATGATTCCCCACGATTTCCACCGAAATCATGTCTGCAGAACACACAAGGTTTTCACCGTTAATCATTTGAAAAATCAAATAGGCAGATTCCAAGGCAATCATCGGGTTTCCTCCAATTTTTGAATTTCCTGCACAAAATCGGTCGCCTCCTCGAAGCGCCGGTAAACACTGGCAAATCGCACATAAGCCACCACGTCCAACCCCCTGAGGCCGTCCATCACCAAAACCCCGATCGCTTCACCGGGAACCTCGCTCTCATATTTTGCTGTGACTTCAACAACAATATGGTCCACAAGGTCTTCCAACGATTTGAGGCTCACAGGGCGTTTCTGGCAGGCTTTGCGAATGCCAGACAGCAGTTTTTCCCGCGAAAACTCCTCACGTCGTCCATCCCGCTTGACGACCATGAGGCCCTCGTGCTCAACCTCTTCGTAGGTGGTGAAACGGTTGTTGCAAGCCACGCATTCGCGGCGGCGGCGGATGGTGGCTCCTTCACGCGAAGCGCGGGAATCAATCACCTTATCATCCTGACAACCACATTTGGGGCAACGCATAAAACCACTTCTAATTGTGGCTTCCATCTTTTAGCACACATAATTTTGTGGTGTCAAGCCTCACTTTTGAGATTTCCAATCCTGACCGTGGTTTCTTAGAAATCCAAAAAGCGGGCGGTTGGTAGGACTGGGAAACGGTTTTTGAATGGTTTTTGAGCGGATCATTGGTAAGCGTTAAGCGGGCTACTTGGTAGCTGGTGAATTGGTACCGGAGCCACTGGGCTGCCAGCGACTGGGCAACACGTGCTTGACCTCGTGATTTTTC
>DAIDJC010000306.1 GCA_027451565.1 Limisphaerales bacterium
GTCAAAGCACTCGATCACGCCCTTGATGTCCTGTGCATGGCGATTCACCAACGTCTGGGTTTTCATACCTTCTTTCTACCCCAATCGCATTCGCACTTCATCCACCTTTTGGTTCCGGCTCCGCCGGGTTGGGAGGAAAGGAAAAGCGGCAGGCACAACAGGTTTGGCGGACGGGCAAAATCAGCCACAACTAATGGTGTTTTGTCTCAAAAAAGTCGAAGATTAAGATTGTGGCTTCCCCCTTGATTTTTTAACCTGAAAGCATGGCTTTATTGTCACCCCAAACTCAAGATTTGCAGTTGTCAAACAGCCTTTAAACCAGATTCAAACATGCCAGACAATATTGATTCAGTGGAGGGTCAAAACGAGGTGATTTCCGAAGGGTACGACGCCTCAAAATTATCCCAGCTCAAGGGCTTGGAAGCCGTTCGCAAGAAGCCAGGCATGTACATTGGAGGCACGGACGAACGGGCGCTGCACCATTGCGTCAGCGAAGTGCTGGATAATTCCGTGGATGAACACCTTGCGGGACATTGTCACCGGATCGAGGTGACCATCCATTTGGATGGCTCCATTTCCATCAAGGATGATGGGCGTGGCATCCCGGTGGATATCAACCAGGAAAGCGGCCTGCCCGGGGTGGAGTTGGTTTTGACCACCCTGCATTCCGGCGGTAAATACGGCCAGGGAGGATATAAATTTTCTGGCGGCACCCATGGCGTGGGCGCCAAATGCGTGAACGCCGTCAGTGAGTGGTTCGAGGTGGAGGTTTCCCGCGCCGGCCAGGTGCACCAAATGAGTTTTGAACGCGGCAAAACCATGGAGAAACTCCATGTCATCGGCCCCGCCAAAGGAACCGGCACATTGATCACCTTCAAGCCGGACCCGGAAATTTTCCGCGAAACGGTCGAGTTCAAATCTCATATCATCACCCAGCGCCTGCGAGAACTGGCATTCCTGAATTCCGGCTTGGAAATCATTTTTCTGGATGAAAGGGTTTCATCCTCGGAACCCGAGCGATTCTATTATCGAAATGGCGTGGAGGAGTTTGTCAAGCAGCTCAACAAAAGCAAGGAACCCCTTTATCCCAAACCCATCTCGTTCCGCCGTGAAACACGGGAAAAACTCGATGACAAGGAGATTGAGGTTCACGTGGAGGTGGTGCTTCAATACAACGACAGCTACAACGACCAGGTATTTTGCTACACCAATACCATCCATAATCCTGATGGAGGCACCCACCTATCGGGATTCCGCGGTTCCCTGACCCGGGCCATCAACCAATACGCCAAGTCCAATGAATTGCTCAAGGAAAAGGATCCCCAAATCACGGGTGATGACGTCCGGGAGGGCCTGACGGCGGTTATTTCGGTCAAGCACAGCGACCCCAAATTTGAATCCCAAACCAAGGTCAAACTGTTGTCCCCCGAGGTGGAGCGGATCACGGGGTCGGTAACCTACGAAGGATTGATGTCTTATTTTGACGCCAATCCGCCCGTGGCCCGGAAAATCGTGGACAAGGGCCTGACTGCGGCTCGCGCGCGCGAAGCGGCGAGAAAAGCCCGTGAAGCGGTCCGAAAATCCGCCCTCTCGGGCGGTGGACTTCCGGGAAAACTGGCTGATTGTTCCGATCGGGATCCAGCCAATACCGAGCTTTATATTGTGGAAGGCGATTCTGCAGGAGGGTCGGCCAAGCAGGGCCGGGATCGCAAATACCAAGCCATCCTTCCCATTCGCGGGAAACTCATTAACGTGGAAAAAGCCCGGCTGGACAAGGTTTTGCAAAATAATGAGATCAGGACCATGATCACCGCTGTTGGCACCGGGATTGGGGATGGCGAAGGGGAGGGCGCTTTTAACCTGCAAAAATTGCGCTATCATAAGATCATCATCATGACTGATGCGGATGTGGATGGTTCGCACATTCGCACCTTGCTGCTGACTTTTTTCTACCGGCAAATGCCGCAGCTTGTGAAGCAGGGGTTTGTTTATATTGCCCAGCCGCCCCTTTATAGCGTCACCCGCAAGAAAAAGACGGATTACATAGATGACGACCTGGCCCTGAACCGCATTTTGCTCCAGAACGGGGTGTCTGAGGTGCGGCTGAGGAACCTGGCGGATGGAAGGGAGATTGCGCCCAAGCAACTGGAGGAAATCCTTTCGTTGCTTGAATCCCTAGACAAGCATGCCACGCATTTGAAGCGGCTGGGTGGGGATTTTGCGGACTTTGTGGAAATGCGCGGAGCCGATGGTGCGCTGCCTCAATCCATGGTCAAGGTCCGGTCGGGCAACGACGATTCTGTGCGCTATTTCCTGACCCCGGCGGAAGTGGAAGCCTACAAGGCCGCCAACCCTGACTTGTTCGGCGGGGACAACAATTCTGACCGCAAAAAAGAGGGACCCACCCGCAGGGCTTCCTACTCCGACCTGCACCTGGAGGCCAAAGCCATTGGCGAATTGTTGGGCAAACTGGGCAAAAAAGGGCTGGTGGTGGAACATTATGCGGCCCAGGACAAGCCCTTATTCGAGTTGATAGAAGGGGAAGGCGACCGGGCCACCGTGCTGCCACTTTTTTCCATCCCTGAAATCCTTTCCAGCGTCAAAGCGGTGGGGCGCAAGGGAATTCAAATGACACGATTCAAAGGCCTTGGTGAAATGGATGCCAAGGAATTATTTGAGACCACCATGAATCCCGCGCGGCGCAAGCTTTTGCGGATCGAACTCACCGATGCCATTGAAGCGGAGGAAATGTTTGTCCGCCTGATGGGTGACGAGGTGGAACCCCGCCGACAATTTATTGAGGACAACGCCCTGAATGTCCGCAATCTGGATGTTTAAGACCAAAACACTTTCGATCCTTTACCCGTACCATGCCTGACGAAAACGAACAAAACGTGCCGCCGCCCCAGAGCCCGGCCGAAGGCGGCGCTTACACCCGCGGTGAAAAGATTTCCGCCATCAACGTCGCGGATGAAATCAAGAATTCGTTTCTCGATTATTCCATGTCCGTGATCATCGCCCGGGCGTTGCCTGATGTGCGGGACGGGCTCAAACCGTCCCAGCGGCGAATCTTGTTTGCCATGCACGAACTGTCGCTCTTTCCCGGACGCAAACCCTATAAAT
>DAIDJC010000307.1 GCA_027451565.1 Limisphaerales bacterium
GTAATTGATGGTCTCCGGGTTTTTAACCTCGCCCTTGCTCCAGGAGCGGATGGCTTCGGGTGAAGCGAGGGTGATGCCGACGTAATCAACTTGGTTGACCTTTTCAAGACCGAGCATTTCGCGGGCGTTTTCTTTGGAATTGGAATTCATACGGATATTTGCATCAACGGTTGTTTCAGGCAGAAGCCAGCGCGGCGGCTGCGGCGGCGGCGGCATTGTCGCCAGTGGAATGTTCAATGGGGTTGGAATACCCCACCTTGACATCGAGGCCCAGGGACTGCATTTCCTTGACCAGGACGTTGAATGATTCTGGAATGTTGGCTTCCAGCGCATTGTCGCCCTTGACAATGCTTTCGTAAATCCGAGTGCGGCCCTGCACGTCGTCTGACTTGACGGTGAGCAGTTCCTGGAGGGTATAGGCGGCACCATAAGCCTCCATGGCCCACACTTCCATTTCCCCGAAGCGCTGACCCCCGTACTGGGCCTTGCCGCCGAGAGGCTGCTGGGTGACCAGTGAGTAAGGACCCACGGCGCGGGCGTGGATTTTATCCGCCACCAAGTGGCCGAGTTTCATCATGTAAATGTAACCGACCACGATTTCCTGGTCGAACTGTTCGCCAGTGCGCCCGTCATAAAGATGGGTTTTGGCATGTTCGGGCAGGCCAGCCTGCTTGAGGTAGGAACGGATGTCCTTTTCCTTGATGCCATCAAACACCGGGGTGGCAAACTTAAGCCCCAGGAACTTGGCGGCCCAACCCAGGTGGGTTTCGAGCACCTGCCCCACGTTCATGCGGCTGGGCACCCCAAGGGGGTTCAAGACGATTTCCACAGGCGTGCCGTCGGCCAGGAAGGGCATGTCCTCCTCCTTGACGATCCGGGCCACCACACCTTTGTTGCCGTGGCGACCGGCCATTTTATCGCCCACCGAGAGCTTGCGCTTGGAGGCGATATAGACTTTGACCGACTTGACGATGCCGGCCTCGGCGCCGTCTCCGGCCTCCGCCCTTTCCATCTCCTCATCATACTGCATCTGCAGGTCGTCAAACTTCTTTTTGAACTGCCCGATGATCTCGGTGATTTTGTTCCGGATGGGCGAGGGATCAATCTCGATCCGGTCGTAAACCGTGGCCAGCTTGCGGAGGAGGGTCTTGGTGATTTTACGATTGGCGGGGATGATGATTTCGCCCGTCTCGGAGTTCACCACATCCAGCGGGATTTTTTCACCCAGGAGGATGTTGCTGAGGGCCTCAGTCAGTTGGTCATGCAATTCGCCGAGTTTCTTTTTGTGATCATCCTCGATCTGCTTGGCCTGGCGCTTGTCCTCGCTCACGGCGGATTTGGTGGTGCGTTCCCCATCCTTTTTGGAGGAAACCTTCACATCCATGACAATTCCGTAGGTGCCGGAGGGAACCTTCAGGGAGGTGTCCTTTACATCGGCTGCCTTTTCTCCGAAGATGGCGCGCAGGAGCCTTTCCTCCGGCGCCAGTTCGGTTTCGGATTTGGGCGTGATTTTACCCACCAGAATATCGCCGGGCTTGACCTCGGCGCCGATGCGGATGACACCGTCCGCGGCGAGATTTTTCAGGGCTTCATCGCCCAGGTTGGGAATGTCCCGGGTGATTTCCTCGGGTCCCAGCTTGGTATCACGCGCAGCCACCTCGAATTCATCAATGTGGATGCTGGTGAAGATGTCTTCCTTCACGATTTTCTCGCTGATCAGGATGGCGTCCTCGAAGTTGTAGCCATTCCACGGCATGAAAGCCACCAGCACATTGCGCCCCAGGGCGAGCTCGCCGTTCTGGGTGCAGGGTCCATCGGCGAGGACCTGGCCTTTCTTGACGACTTCGCCCTTGCTGACCAGGATTTTCTGGTTGATGCAAGTGGCGGCGTTGGACCGCATGAACTTGCGAACGGGATAAATATGGACGTTATTCTGGGGATCGTGCTTGAGCTTTTTCTTGCCTTCGGGCAGGAGACCATTTTCGGTGATGATGATCTGGCTGCCGTTGACGGAAGCCACCTTGCCTGCCTCCTCAGCCACGAGCACCGCCCGTGAATCCTGCGCCACCCTGCCCTCCAAGCCCGTGGCCACCAATGGGGCCTCGGTGACAAGCAACGGCACAGCCTGGCGCTGCATGTTGGAACCCATCAATGCCCGGTTGGCATCGTCGTGCTCCAGGAATGGAATCAACGACGCTGCAATGGAAACCAATTGCTTGGGTGAAATATCCATGAAATCCACGCGCGCAGGCTCCACGTCCACAAACTCGCCGCGCTGGCGGCAAACCACGCGGTCGGTGGTGAAATGACCCTTGTCATCCATGACGGAATTGGCCTGGGCCACGGTGAATTGCTCCTCACGGTCAGCCGTCAGGAATTCAATTTCCGTTGTCACGCGACCGTCCTTGACCCGGCGATAAGGCGTTTCCAAAAAGCCAAACTCGTTGATGCGGGCAAATGTGGCCAAAGAGGCGATCAACCCAATGTTGGGCCCTTCAGGCGTTTCGATCGGGCATATGCGCCCATAATGCGAGGGATGCACGTCACGAACCTCGAAGCCGGCGCGATCCCGGCTCAACCCCCCGGGTCCGAGTGCGGACAGGCGGCGTTTGTGGGTCAATTCAGCCAATGGATTGATCTGATCCATAAACTGGCTCAATTGGGACCGGCCAAAAAAGTCGCGAATCACAGCGGACAACGCCTTGGGATTGATGAGCTTTTGAGGGGTCATGGACTCCACGCTCTGATCAAAGAGGGTCATGCGCTCCTTGACCAGGCGTTCGGTGCGGGACAATCCCACGCGGCATTGGTTGGCGAGCAATTCGCCCACCGTGCGGATGCGGCGGCTGCCCAAGTGATCAATGTCATCCAGCGAACCCTCGCCTTTCTTGAGGCGGAGCAAATACTTGGTTGCCGCCACAAGGTCCTCCTTGCTGAGAATCCGGGAATCCTCGTCATCGGTGGATTTCAGGCCAAGCTTCTGGCTGATTTTATAACGGCCCACCCGGCCCAAGTCATAGCGCTTTTTGTCGAAAAAGAGGCGGCGGATGAGTGATTCCGCATTTTGAGCGGTCGGGGGGTCGCCAGGGCGCAAGCGG
>DAIDJC010000308.1 GCA_027451565.1 Limisphaerales bacterium
CGGAATCCGGCGATTTATCGCTGGCCGAGGCCAGCCGCCAGGTTTTTGGTGCATGCCACGCCAGCGCTGCGGCGTATCTTTTCGGGCTTTGGGGCCTTTCCGCCCCCATGGTGGAGGCGGTGGCGCTGCATCTTCAACCCGGCGAAAGTGAGAATCACTCTTTCAGTCCCCTGACCGCCGTGCATGTGGGGCACGTATTTGCACAGGAACTGGCCCGCGGCAAACAGCCTGGCAAACCCGTCAAGCCAGACATGGACTACCTCCGGGAAGCTGGCGTAGCCGACCTCCTGGATTCATGGCTGGACCAAATCCGCGGGAACCTTGCCGCGGAGCACTGATGCCGCCGAGGCAACGCCTTATCACCACGCCAGTTCCTTGAGACGGCGCGCCACTTCCTCCGCGTTCTCGCGGCTGTTGAAGGCGCTGATCCTGAAAAAACCCTCGCCCTTGGACCCAAATCCGGATCCCGGAGTGATCACCACATTGGCCTCGCCCAGAATCTTGTCAAAGGCCTGCCAACTGGTCATGCCCTTGGGCGTGCGCACCCAGATGTAGGGGGCGTTCTCCCCGCCATACGCCTTCAAACCGGCCTTTTTGGCACCCTGGCGCAACACAACCGCGTTGCCCATGTAATGCTTCACCAGGTCCGACACCTGCCTCTTTCCCTCCTCGGTGTACAGCGCCTCAGCCGCTCTCTGCACCACGTAGCTGACGCCATTGAATTTGGTGGCAGACCGGCGGTTCCAGAGCGGATGCAGCGGATGGCTCTCCCCTCCGCGCGTGCGCGCCATCAGGTTCTTGGGCACCACGGTGAATGCGCACCGCAATCCGGTGAACCCGCCGTTTTTCGAAAAACTGCGGAATTCGATCGCACACTCGCGAGAGCCGGGAATCTCGTAAATCGAATGCGGCAGCCCTGGATCCTGGATATAGGCCTCGTACGCCGCGTCAAATAGGATGATGGCCTGGTGTTTCAGGGCATACTGCACCCAGGCCTCCAGTTGCGCCCGGGTGGCCGCCGCCCCGGTGGGGTTGTTGGGCGAGCACAGGTAAACCACATCCACCGGCTTGGAGGGCGGCTCGGGCACAAATCCGTTTGCGGGCCGGCAGGGCAGGTAAACCAGACGACCGTAACGCCCGTCATCGTTCGCCACCCCGGTATGCCCCGCCATGACGTTCGTGTCCACATACACCGGATACACGGGGTCGCTGATCGCGATCTTGTTGCGATCACCCAAAATATCCAGAATGGCGCCGCAATCGCACTTGGAGCCGTCGCTCACAAATATTTCATCATCCGCCACGTCCAGGCCCCGCTGGCGGTAATCATTCTTGGCGATGACCTGCCTCAGCCAGTCATATCCCTGCTCCGGGCCATAGCCTTTGAAAGTGTTCCGCACACCCATTTCATCCACAGCCTTGTGCATGGCCTGGATCACGGCTGCAGGCAGCGGTTCGGTGACGTCTCCAATCCCGCATCGAACCAGCCTCCCTGCCGCTTCAGGTTTTTCCGCGCAAAAAGTTTTGACGCGCCGGGCGATTTCTGGAAACAGGTAACCCGCCTTGAGTTTGAGGTAATTTTCGTTGAGCAATGCCATAATTTTAAATAGGCCGCAGAATCTAGTCCAGCGCCCCCAAAAAAACGACAAAAAATTTATGGACCCAATTATTGCAGGCGGCATCAGGTTCCTGGAGCCGGTAAAAATGCGGGACAGTCAGCGGTTTGCATCCATGCGGCAACCACGGCAGAAATCAAAATTCATTCCACGAAGGCTTGAAACCCGGGAGAGTGGCACCCTGCAATAATCACGCTTTGGAAAGCACGACAAACTCCCCAAAACATCCATTCCCGGAGGTCACCGCCTGCCTTCGCGGCTTTCCACAGGGCCGATCTTGCGTTTGCCGTCCGGGACAGACGCGATCATCCGTGGATGCAGCACCCCGACGAAGGGCAGATTTCGATAGCGTTCGGCGTAATCCATTCCGTAACCCACCACAAACACGTCTGGAATGACAAACCCGGCATGGTCCGCCTTCAGGTCCTTCACCCGCCGCGCTGGCTTATCCAGCAGCACACAGGTGCGAATGGTGCGGGGTTTAAACTGGCGCAAATGGCGGATCACGCGGTGCAGTGTGCGGCCTGTGTCCAGAATATCATCCACCAGCAGCACATCACGCCCCCGCACATCCAATTTCAATCCCCGGGAAAATTCCAGTTTGCCGGGAGCGGTCCCTTGGCGGTAACTGGAAACCCCCATGAAATCCAGGCGCATGGGCCGCTGCAAATGCCGGATCAGGTCCGCCAGGAATAGCACCGTGCCATTGAGCAGAGACACCACCACCAGCTCCCCACCAGGCAACATGGACAGTTCCCGCTCTATTTCGCGGGCCAGCGACCTGACCCGCCGCGCAATTTGATCCTCGCTGATCAGGACGCATTGCAGGTCCCTCCGCCACCGGCCCGGCACGCGCATTGTCCTTGTGGTTTTCACCCCTTTTGCGCCTTTGCCCTGTCTGTTTGACTATTCATCCGCGCCCCTGGTTTTTCATCGGCCAGTTTGCCGGTCAAGTGGCTCTTATGGGCCAATCAACCCCGGCAGATGTTCGAGGCAAAGCTGGGACCAAGTCTCCATGGATTCCCGCAGTTCGTGAAGCTTGGGCAGGGATAAAAATTCAAGCTGTGTGATGACCTGCTCTTTTTTTCGGACTTTCTCCGCCGGGCATTTCAAGAGGTGAACCACCCCAAAATGGACACGGCCCACCTCGGTGGAATCATCGTTGATCAACCCCACAGGCTGCGGTTCGAAGTCCCCATCGAGGTCCACCTCCTCATGAATTTCCCGCCTCACGGCATCCCGAAAAGCCTCTGCGCCAAAGGCAAACAGGGTGTGGTCCTCATCATTCACATGACCGCCAATGCCAATGGAACCCTTTGCGGCCAGCCGTTGTTCGCCTGCCTTGCGTCCGCGCACGTAGTGCAGAACATTTGTTCCATCGGTGATGATCACATAGGGAATGATCTGTTTGAAGCCTGGGTCCGTCTCCGCCACGGCCCGGGCCATGAACCGGTTGTTGGCCGGGTCCTGCAACGAGGG
>DAIDJC010000309.1 GCA_027451565.1 Limisphaerales bacterium
ATATTTGTTGTAGAGCACCCCAAAATCCAGGCGCAGCAGGGGCACGCGGAAAATGCCCGCCGCAGCCTTGGCCATGAGGCTCTTCCCACAACCTTGAACACCCAGCAGCAGGATGCCTCGGGGAGGGTCCAGCAGGCCCGGGTCATTCTCCAGAAAATAATCTTTTCTCACCTCCAGCCATTTGCACAGACGCCGCATTCCTCCCACCTCGGCAAAACTGGCGGTGTCACCCTCAAAGGTCAGCACCCCGTCGCGACCCAGAAGTTCATACTTGGTTTTCATCAGCCCGGGGATTTCCGATTCCGAAATCATTCCGTTTTCGTTGATGGCCTTGTAAACCAGGCGGCGCACGTCCATGGTGGAAAGCCCGATGAGATTGCGCACCAGCAGATCAATGGCCTTGTTGGTGGTCTGCACCTCACGCTGGCCATGACGGGCTCCCCATTCTCCCGCCACGTCAATGACGATACCCCGGACCTCCTCGGCCGTGGGCAAAGGCAGATCAAAATTCACGGTGAAGGACTGCAACTCATCCGGCACCTTCAGATTCAGCCCCGCCACGATCACCGTAATCATCCTTTCCGCTGCTGTCAGGACGATGTCCTTGAGATGCCGCACATGGATGGGGTCCTTCAGGTGAGGATGAAAATCCAGCAACAAAAAGATGGAACTCCCCGCTGAATCATGAATGAATTGAAGCACCTCGATGGAGGTGGTCACCGACAGCTTTGGCTGGTCTTCCGCAGACAGCGCCACGAGGCCTTCCGTGATGGTCCAGCGATATCCCTTGATCTGCTGGCGCCGGCAAATCTGCCGCGCGAGGTTTACGATCAGGGGTTCCTCGCCGCTTTCCATGGCAATCAAGGGCGTTCTGGATCGGATCACCGCCTCCAAATCCCGCAACGGGCTTTCGCCGGGCTCCGCATGCGGGCTGGGTCCCTGAAGGTTTGTTTGACTCATTGACAGCCTCCACACTTACCGATGCCGCCATGAATTCAAGAAAATATTTGGAAACCATTCTGGACTGCGCGACAATGCGGGGATGGACCGGTTTATGCAGGTCGCCCTGGAGGAAGCCCGGCTGGGATTGGCAGAGGGCGGCATCCCCATTGGATCCGTGCTGGTTTTGGAAGACCATATTGTTGGCCGGGGTCATAACCAGCGCGTGCAGAAAGGCAGTGTCATTCACCATGCTGAAATGAACTGCCTGGAAAATGCCGGGCGCCTCAAGGCGGCGGATTACCGGCAGGCCACCCTGTATTCCACGCTCTCCCCCTGCCCCATGTGCTCGGGCGCCATCCTGCTTTACCACATTCCCAGGGTTGTGGTGGGCGAAAACGTGAGTTTTCAAGGTCCCGAAGACCACCTGCGCGCCCAGGGCGTGGAATTGAAAATCCTCCAGGACGCCTCCTGCATGCGCCTCATGCGTGAATTTATTTCCCAAAAACCAGGCTTGTGGAATGAGGACATCGGACGCTGACCCACCGGTTTACTGGTGCCCCCGCCGGGAATCGAACCCAGATCCGCGGATTAGAAATCCGCTGCTCTATCCATTTGAGCTACGGGAGCAACCCTGCACACCCAAACTAGTTGAGCGCGCGTTCAAAAACCACTCATTTGAATCCCCCCGCGCTGCGTGTCTTTTGGAGGTTCAATCCTGACCACCTGCCTCTCACAGGACCCTGTCACGCCAGCCTGCCGGTCGCGTTTTGGCCACTCCCATCCATTGCCACTCATGCGGAGTTATTGGCTGGACACCACACTAGCCATCACCAGGGATTCCCGCAAGATTTAGCCTAACCCGGCGCGCGTCATTCCGTTCCCAAACCGGCCGTTTTTGAACCCAATGAAGCTCAGCCTGCCGGAACACCCCCCCACCAAGGATTCTGTCCGTAGTGGAACTGGCCCAATGAGTCGGCGTAGGGCAAACCTTTCAGAGCCAGTCTGAAAATTCGGAGGGAAGCTTTTTCCGTGCCCAAGCCAGTCTGGCCAGGCGCGACGAGGGAGCATACCCCACGCGGGTCTGCGACCGAGCAGCAACAATGACAGACCGATTTGGGCACAAAAACCCTTCAGGCAACGGCGCTTTTGCCCTGGGGCTTTGTTATCGCTGTCGTTAAAGCCCGCTACGGGGATGCTCCGATAGCTCCGACTCGCCCAAGTCCAAAATCCCCAGTCGCAGCACCCTTCCCTATTTTCAGACAGGCTTTCAGACATTTGGCTTAATTACCAACAACTTACATCATAGAGACCGACTGAATAGCTGAAGACTTTTAAATATCAAAAAAGGAGTGGTGCGGATAACAGGACTTGAACCTGTATGCCTTGCGGCACTACCACCTCAAAGTAGCGTGTCTGCCAATTCCACCATATCCGCGCAGGTTTCAGTCTATTGCGCAGGCGGCTCCAAGTGAAGCAGAAAATGGATGCCAAATAAAAATAATTCAGATCCCGCGCGAGCGTTATCGCAACATCAACACGGATACCGGACAATTGCGCACCAGCTTGGTGGTCGTGCTGCCGACGATGAACTCGCGGATTTGCGAATGGCCGTAAGCCCCCATGACCAGCAGTTCAATGCCGGCGGCTTTCACCTGCCCGGCAATCACCGGCGCGGGACTGCCGGGCAGCAATTTTACAGTTACGGTGAAACCGGCGCGGGCGAGCTGTTCACGGGTTTCGTTCAACGCGGTTTCGTGCGCGGCATCGGCGCAGCCCACCATGACGAGGTGACACTCCAATCCGCGCAACAGCGGCGACGCGGCGACATACGCCACGGCCTTGCGGGCGCTCGGACTATTATCGAACGCGAGGAGAAAGCGCTGGATGGGTTTGAAAGTGCGTTCCGCCACCAGCACGGGGCGGACGCTGATCAGGTTTTCCAGATGGCCGCCCACCTGGCCGGGCGCCAGAGCGGCGTGAGCGCCACTTTTGCCGACGACCACGAGTTCCGCGTGCGGTTCCAGTTCCGCAAGGGTTTCCACAACCCCGCCGTGGCGCTGGGTTAAGGTCACGCCCACGACGCCGGCTTCGGTGAGTTGCTGCCGGCCTTTTTCCAGAATGGCCTTGCCCTTGA
>DAIDJC010000310.1 GCA_027451565.1 Limisphaerales bacterium
GTCCTTCCTGAGTTATCTGGGCCTGGGCGTGCAGCCGCCCATGGCGAGCTGGGGCAGCCTGATCAGCGAAGGCGTGTCTCAAATCAATCCCATTCGCATCTATTGGTGGCTGATTGTTTTTCCAGGCGGAGCCTTGTCCGCAACCCTGATGGCGCTTAATTTTGTGGGCGATGGCTTGCGGGATGCCTGGAATGTCAAGGTTCGATAAACCGATGTTCTTCGAGATTCAGGATTTTACTTTTCAGAGAGTGTTCCGAAAGTGATTGGGTGAAAATGCGGATTGGATTGGGAAATTGGATAATTTGGTTTCCAGTCATTTTCAACGAGCAATTGGAATGGATCCGTGTCAGCAACCCCGTCTGGTGACGGCAGTCTGGCTGTTATAGACTGCTGGGATGCCGGGGGATTTTGAGGTGAGCGGCTTTCCTATCGGCGGCACGTCTCCACGATCGAGGCGATCGCCGCCACCTTCGGTCCGGCTTCCTCACTGCCGATGTGCAGCCAGTTTTTCCCGCCCAATGCCGCCGGACGCATCGCTCCTCCGCACTATGATGCCGGATCGGGTCGCTCAACCCTTCGAAACGCCCACGCGACACCGGGTTGGGGCAGGAGGTTGGCAACAGTCAAAAAAGCGGCGGCACGGGACGGAGGCTTGGATGCAGATTGGTGCAACTCAGTTTGAAGAGTGGAGACGCCGATTTGATTTGTGGAAGCGAACTCGGGTTGAGTCAGCAAAGATTACAGGTAGGCGTCAAGAATCCATTCACGCTGGGCCTGGCTTATCCGCTTTTGTATGGGTGGTGTATGCATCCCGCCAGAATGCCACGCCCCACGGCTTCCAGACTAGACGTGGTTTCAGGGACGGAGCGTTTAAGCCATGACGTGGCTCAAACGTGGCAATTGCAGGCGCAGGCGGGTTATCCGGGCCGACTGGGCTTTCCATGGTTCGAATATTTATTCGTTTGTTGGTTTAAACTGCTCTAATCCATTCCCAGGGTGTCGGCCAAGTCTTCCACCGTCCATCCGCTGCGTTTGGACTGGAGGATATCGGCCGTGTGGCCGTGTCGCCAGACGGCGTGGGTGAGCAGGCGAGCCACACCTTGTTTGTGTGCCAACGGCTGGGCCAACCATCCTGTCAGATAACCGGTCAACACATCTCCCGCCCCACCTTGGCCCAGGTAAGGGTTGCCCGAGCCATTCACATGGCCCGGACCCGCGGCCCTTCCGGTCAGGGTGGCGTGTCCTTTGAGGATCACCCAGCATCCGCCCAGCTTGCGGGATAAGGCCCGCAATGCTGCTGGACGATCTGCCTGTACGGCGGCCGGGGAGGTTTGCAGCAGCCGCGCGGCCTCGCCCGGGTGGGGTGTGATGACTCGCACGCTGTCGGCAGGCAGGTTCACGCCGGCCACTTTTTCCAGGCCGTCCAAAGCACTGGCATCCACCACCAGCGGCACCGGGCAGTCCCGCCAGAGTTGGGTGAGCCATTCCGACCAGGCGGCGGCTGGGGCGGATTTGCCAGAGGGGGACAATGGAGCCAGGCCGGGGCCCACGCCAACCGCTGAGACTGAATCCGGCCAGGGTTCCCCGGGTTGCCATGAGCGGACCATTGCGGCGGAAAGCTGGCTGGCCACCTGCGGGTAAACCTCGCCCGGGGTGAGCAGGGTCACCAAGCCTGGCTGGGCCCGGAGAGCGCCGCGGGCCGCCAAAACCGCCGCGCCATGATACCCGGCACCCCCCGCCACCAGCAAAGCATGACCATGCGTGCCCTTGTGCCCATCCACTTCGCGAGCGGGTGGAAAGTTCATAAAATCCTGCTCCATGGTCCACCACCATTCCCCGGCCTCGGCACATTCAGCCAACCCCACGTCAGCGGCCAGCTCCAGCCGGCCCACAAACGGCCTGGCTTGCGCCGACAGCAATCCTGACTTGGGCGCGCCCACGGCCAGTGTCACTGCGGCACGGATCGCTGCGCCTTCGGGTTTGCCCGTGTCTGCATTCAACCCGGAAGGCACGTCCACCGCCAGAACGGGCAACCCAGAAGCATTGATCCGATCAATGATCCCCCGCCATGCCTCGCCCAGCGCCCGATTCAGCCCAATCCCAAACAATCCATCCACGATCAGGTCCGGCCCATCTCCAAGCATCATTTCCAGCCGGGTCAGGTCCGAGGCGGGCAAAAGCATCTCCATCACCTTGACTTTCCGGCCTTTTAAATGGTCCTTTGCCGCCAGCGCATCCTCGCCATTGTGTCCCTTGCCGGCCAGGATGAGGATGGAATCGCCGGGATGGGTCATTTGACGCGCACACCGCGCCACCCGTTTCCCCACGCGACGGATCACCTCCGCCTCGGTCTGGTCTTTTGCCCAGGTGGTTTTTTCCCACGCCCGCATCTGGGCCACTGTCATCAATGGTATTGGCATCTCTTCCCAAGTTCCGACTCCCCGGAACACTTTTCAATCAAAATTCAAAATGAAAAATCCATCATGGCTTTTGTTCAGGGGTGAAATGCGGCAAATGGCCACCTGTGGGAAGGATGAGGGAACGGACGCCGCGCAGGGACATCCGGCGTTCGTGCAACGGTCGTTTTTTGAAAAGCATCCATCGTTAAGGTTGATCACCCTTTTCCAACGCATTGCCGGCGCAAATTCAGGAGCGGCGCAGGAGCGAAATATTTGCGGTTACTGGCCGTGGACGCTGGCCGGGAACGCTGGCCGGGAATGGCTTGGCAGGCGCTGTTTCAGCCGGAAGCAGGGCGGTTTTTTAATGAAAATTGTTTGAGTTCAACATTAAAAATCATTCATCCGCTTCTCATGGAACTGCTTTTGTGTCATTGTGTTCTCAGAAGGCAAGAATGGCCGGGACAGTGGCCGGGACGAATATCAGGATTTTTACGATTCGCTGTCCTAGGGTTGGCATAGGGGTTTTGCTAGCGGCGTGGCTGGACAGCGTCCCCCAATAAGCTGCGTCGCCCTTCTGAGCGCTTCGGTGAAGGCGTTTAAACCTCATCATCATTAATGGCCGGATGAAAATCCGGCCATTT
>DAIDJC010000311.1 GCA_027451565.1 Limisphaerales bacterium
GTTGGTCTGTCCCCGCTGGTTTTTGACAATGCAAACCTCACCCAGGTTGAATCGGACAAGGGTGAAATGCAACTGCCGCCGCGCCAATGCCTGCCGGTCATACTCCACGTGGATTTCCGGTATTCGCATGAACAACGTCCCGCCGAAACTGGGTGGATTGAAAATATTCAAGTCCTGCACTGTGATGGTGGGCTCTGTGAGGCCAAGCTGGAATCTTCCAATTTCCGCGTCCATGCCGGTTTGAGCCCGGATATTGTGCTCCACTAGAATGCGCAGAAGCGTGTTGAGCGAGAGCAGGAATACCGCCACCAAAACGACGGCCAGCACGATGAGTCGAAACACCCACTTAATAACCCAACGGATCATGAGATTTTGGTTTGCCTGGCTTCAAAGGTCTGAGCGGTGGAATGGCTCACAGCTCAAAGTGGGGCCACATCCTCCGGGCGCACTTCCAAACATTCATCCTGGTCCACCCAGACAACCGCAGCGTAATGGTCCAGAAACTTTGGCGCCAATTCCCCCCCGAGTCTTCTCAGGTGTGATTCAGCCTGGTTGGCCGCGTCTTCATAGGCCTCGTCAAAATTGCCGCATGCCTTTCGCTGCCGGTCATCCCAATGCGCCACGGCATGCACAGGTTCATAGCTTCTAGCCCAAGCCTCCAGCATGCGCCGGAATTCCTCGGGGATTTCATCAAAGGGCACCAGTGTTTCGCTGCAATGCTGGCAAAGCAAACCATCCTGGCGCACATCCCGGGTGATCAACGGCAAAAAAGGCGCTCTGCAACAATTTGAATCACCGTAGTTTGCAGGAGCAGAGGCCAGCCGCTTCAACCAAATCTGGCGGTCGTGCGCCACCTTGGCAGCCAACATGTAGGATCCCACCAACGGATGGGAAGATCGCCATGCCCGCCCGGAAAATTGACCAAGGGTCTGCACCAGCCACCGCCCAAGGGTCAAGTCATCCCAATCCAGAAATACCCGGGCATACTCCTGCCACAGAGAGTCAAAGGGCGATCCAGATTCCATTGCCATTGCTTCAGTCTGGCTCGCCACGGCACATTTGTCGAGCCGTGATCCAACTGGCCCCGGGGGACCAATCGGGTGAAAGTTATTATTGGCGTGCCGGGGAGACTCGGAAATTTCAGGTAAAATCCGGGGATTCTCCACGAGGAGAATCCCCGGATCACTGGCCGCTCAACGGGCTCAGTACCCTGCCAAACCTTAATTAACCGTGATGGTTTTGGGCTTGGCCTCTTCCGCCTTGGGTAGGCTCACCGTCAAAATGCCATCCTTGTAGGTCGCATTGATCTTCTCCGCAACCACCGCAGACGGCAGCGTTAATGCCCGGGCAAATTTACCCACGCACCGCTCCTGGCGATGAATCTCCACCCCCTCTTCAAGGGCCTCGACTTTGCGCTCGCCACTAATGACCAAAGAACCCTCGTCCAAGGTCACTTCAATATCTTCTCGCTTAAAACCCGGAAGCTCCACTTTCACATGGAAATGATTTTTGTCCTCAATCACATCCAAGGCAGGAGCCCAGGCACGCGGCACGTCAAACAACCGGTCAATCTCACTTTGAAGATTCGCCAGCCGATCCAGTCCAAATCCCGCCACAGCGGGCCGTTCATATTGTATCAGTCTCATATTTTTTCCTTTCTCAAATGATGTTGTTTTTAAATGTTCCACCGACACCAGCATTTAAGCTTGAGCCATGCCAGCCAGCTAAAATTTTTTATCTGATTGAATTGCAGAATGTTAAGTTTTTTAAAGAAATGCGTCGGGATTTAATATTGAGCCATATTAGCTCATTTCCAAAATCCATGCTTAAAAATAGTGCCATTATGGCGCTTTCTGTGACATAAAAATCCCCGGGCGAATCATCGCCCGGGGGTATGAGCTGATAAGGCTAAAGATCAGTCAAAAGCGTGGCCTGCACTGCAAAGGACATTTTTGACCTTGTGCCGCACGAGATCCTTGACCATTTGCCGAGCGGGGCCGAGGAATTTACGCGGATCAAATTCGCCGGGTTTTTCGGCAAACACTTTACGGATTCCGGCGGTCATGGCCATGCGCAGGTCGGTGTCAATGTTCACCTTGGTACATCCCACCCGGCGTGCGACTTCGATGTCCGCTTCAGGGACGCCTTGTGCGTCGGGCATTTTTCCACCATACCGGTTGATTTCGTCCACCAAGTATTTGGGCACGCTTGATGCTCCGTGCAGCACCAGTGGATAATCTCCAAGGTTGGCATCGAGCAGGGCCTGCTTGATGAGTTTTAATCGTTCCAAATCCAAGTGTTGTTCCCCCTTGAATTTATAGGCGCCATGAGAGTTGCCAATGGCAATGGCAAGGGAATCGCAACCGGAGTCGCGTACAAATTTCACGGCTTCCTCGGGCACGGTGTAATGGCCGCTCATGGAATGAGCGCCGCCTTCTTCACCCTCGTCAAACTGGGCACCCACGAGATGACCCAACTCGGATTCCACAGAGCAATTGAATTTGTGGGCGTATTCCACCACTTTGCGCGTAATTTCCACGTTTTTATCAAAGGCTTCATGCGAGGCATCAATCATGACGCTGGTAAAACCCTCATCAATGCACTGTTTGCAAAGCTCAAAAGTGTCTCCGTGGTCCAGGTGGACGGCAATGGGGATATTGGAGACGCTGACGGCGGCTTCAATCAGTTTTTTAAGATAGACTGGATTGGCGTACTGCCTGGCCCCCTTTGATATTTGAAGGATCAGCGGGGCTTTTTCCTCTTCGCAGGCCTCAATGATGGCCTGGATGAGTTCCATGTTATTCACGTTGAAAGCGCCCAGGGCGTATTTGCCTTTGAGAGCCTTTGCGAACAGGTCTTTGGTATGAGTTAATGGCATAAATTTGTTCATGACGAGCCGGGATTTTCCCCGCCCCTCTTGCATTAAAGCGGCATCATAGGCGGTTTTGGCGCAAAGAAAATCAAAATTTATTCACAAGAGAGCCTCCCACCATTTCACCGCATCCTGATTCGATTGAATTAACGACGGGTGAACAAG
>DAIDJC010000312.1 GCA_027451565.1 Limisphaerales bacterium
GGAAAGGCGATCGTGTGGCGGGGCTTGAGGTGTTAAGGCGGACGGAGCCATATTCCACGCCGGAGGAACGTGAAATCAAGGCTGATGATATAGCCCAAGCTGGTGTTCAACGCATTGCGGCGGGCCATTTTTGGACCTGGCGGCTTCGGGCGCCGATAGCGCTCGCCTTTTTTGTGGCATTTTTCAACCAACTTTCCGGCATCAATGCCATCCTGTATTTCGCCCCGCGTATTTTTGAAATGACGGGGCTTGGCGCAAAGGCGGCCTTGCTTCAGTCGGTTGGCATAGGAGTGACAAATCTGGCTTTTACGTTCATCGGTTTGTTCCTGATTGATCGCCTGGGTCGGCGTACACTGCTGTTTATAGGTTCCTTCGGGTATATCATTTCGCTGGGTTTTACCGCATGGGCATTTTTCACCCAGCATTACAGCATTGTGCCTGCATGTATTTTTGGCTTTATTGCCGCACATGCCGTGGGGCAGGGAACGGTCATTTGGGTGCTCATTTCGGAGATTTTTCCAAACCGCCAGCGGGCCGAGGGACAGGCGTTGGGAAGCTCCACACATTGGATTTTCGCGGCTCTGCTCACCACGTTTTTCCCAAGGATGGTCAGCACTTTTCCTCCGGGTTATGTTTTTCTCTTTTTCTGCGGCATGATGGTCCTCCAGTTGATCTGGGTTAAGCTGATGGTGATTGAAACGAAGGGAGTGCCGCTCGAACAAGTTCAACAACGTTTGGGAATTATTTAAAGTATGAGCTGCCAAGTTGTCGGAATAGGGGAGGTTTTATGGGATCTGTTTCCAGATGGCCCCCAATTGGGCGGTGCTCCTGCGAATTTCGCCTATCACGCCCATGCCTTGGGCGCGCGCGCCATAGTCCTGACGAGAGTAGGCAAAGATAAGTTTGGCTCCGATATTCTCGATCGTTTCAAGCTCCTGGGGCTGCCTTTGATGACTGTCCAGTTGGATGACCATGTCCCGACAGGAACCGTCGCCGTCACACTCAACGGCAAAGGGGTGCCGCATTTTATCATTCATGAGAATGTGGCCTGGGATCGGTTGGAAAAAACAAAAATGGCACTCCAAACTGTGAGGAGCGCTGATGCCGTGTGTTTTGGAAGCCTCGCGCAACGGAGTGAAATTTCGCGGTCCACCATTATCGAGCTTTTGCACGAGACAAAACCCGGGGCATTGAAGGTGTTCGACATAAACTTGCGCGAAAAATATTACACCAGCGAGGTGATTGAACAGTCCCTCAAGCTCGCAAATGTGCTCAAATTGAATGATCAGGAGCTCCTCATATTATCCAAGATGTTTAATTTGAGTGGCAATAATAATCAACTCATTGCGGCGCTGGCGGAGAAATTCGGATTATCGGTTGTGGCTCTGACGATGGGGCCAAAAGGAAGCATGCTTTACCAGAAGGATCGCTGGTCAGAGTGTCCATCTCGTGTTGTGGATGTGAAAGACACCGTGGGGGCGGGTGATGCTTTTACGGCTTCAATTGTGATTGGATTGCTGGCAAAGATGGATTTGGACCAGATTCATTTCGCGGCCAGCGAAATTGCCCAATATGTCTGCACCTGTGTTGGCGCCACTCCGCCGCTTCCTGCGCATCTGAGGGAATTGGTTGTGGGCAGACCAACTTTTGGGGGAGTTTGCGCCACTCATTCAACCGCAGCAAATTGAAAAAGACAAAGCAAATGATCGCAAATGTCAAAACAATGCTTGCCCGCCATTTTTTGGGTCGGTCTTTGCTTCATCTGTGGTGCATTGCCCGTGGCGGCAAAATACTGTGGCATGCGAAGGGGGTTTGGCGGGAGTTGTTTCACGCCATGCTGCTGCTCTGGTGTGGCTGCTCCTTACTGATTGGAATGCCTGCGATGGACGGAAGAGCATTTGCCTCTGAATTCATGAACGGGGACTTTTCCGAACCCTACCGCCCTGGATATCATTTCACCCCAGCGAAAAACTGGATGAATGACCCGAATGGCTTGGTCTATTATGAGGGTGAATATCATCTTTTTTACCAATACAACCCTTTTGGAAATACATGGGGGCACATGAGCTGGGGCCACGCGGTCAGCCCGGATATGGTTCACTGGAAATATCTGCCAGTGGCATTGGCAGAGCAGAATGGGGTGATGATTTTCTCTGGCAGCGCCGTAGTTGACTGGCACAACACCAGCGGCTTCGGCAAGGGGGGGGAACCGCCATTGGTTGCCATTTACACTGGCTGCAGGGCTGATGGCGATGGAATGCAGTTTCAATGCATTGCATTCAGCAATGACAGGGGCCGTACATGGACAAAATACGACGGCAATCCGGTGATTAATCGTGGTTCCAAGGATTTTCGCGACCCCAAGGTTCAGTGGTATGCGCCCGCCAAAAGGTGGGTGATGACTGTTTCCCTTTCTGCGGAACACAAGGTGTGCTTTTATGGCTCGGCTGATCTGAAGCGCTGGAAACTGCTTAGTGAATTTGGCCCGGCAAACGGGACCACAGGGGTGTGGGAATGTCCTGATTTGTTTCAGTTGCCGGTGGAGGGAACGAATAAAACGCGGTGGGTGCTGGCTGTAAACATGAATCCAGGCAGCATCGCCGGCGGATCAGGAGGCCAATATTTCGTCGGCCAATTTGACGGAACGAGGTTTTTGCCGGACCCGGACTCGATTCTCCGACCAATCCCCGCCTATGCTCCGGCCGGGGAGATTCTTGCAGATTTCGAGGGAAAAAATTATGGGGATTGGAAAGCAACCGGAAATGCATTTGGGCCGGGGCCGGCACAGGGCACGCTTGAAAATCAAAATCCAGTGATCGGCTATATGGGCCACGGCTTGGTGAATAGTTATTACCATGGCGATGATTCAACCGGCACATTGACTTCCCCGCCATTTTTGTTGGATCGTCCATACTTGAATTTCCTCATTGGAGGCGGTTCTGGAAAAGAAACACGAATGGATTTGCTGGTGGACGGCAAGGCTGTCCGCACCGCATCCGGCAATGACTCTGAACAA
>DAIDJC010000313.1 GCA_027451565.1 Limisphaerales bacterium
GATTTCGGTTTGGCCGATTTTGGTTTGAGTGGGTAGCGGGAAGTTTCGAGCTTTGAAAAAATGGCTCGCGCCAGATTTTTCAGCGGCGGGCAGACTTGCGTCGAGGGTTTGCGTTCCCTTGATTTTATTAGAGTTTTATGACTTTGATGCCTAACACAGCGCTGGAGCCAACGGCGTTTAAGCCGGTTCCGCCTGCGCTCTGCTCCGGCGCGACCAGCAGGTTTCGCTTCGGATTTCTGGTTTACGGGAGTCACCGGCGGCAGCTTGTCCCGTCGGAGCTTCCCGCGCAGACGGATGGCTCAGCTTTCGGTCGTTAGGCCACATCATGCGCGCCAGACATTTCATCTCTTTTGCTGTGATTATCGCTTGGCAGGCGATTATGGCAGCTTCGATATTTTATTTCAGCCCATCTATGCCTTGGTTGCGCGTCATTGAGGTGTCCGGTTTCCTTTTGCCATTCGTCGGTTATTTCATGGCCTTTTATCGCGCTCCAGCTTTTGCTGCTTGGTCGCGCATCACGAGGCCGATAGTTTTGACGCTTTCATTTGCCGCCGCCGCGACAGTCGGTTTTTTCTTTTTTGTTTATCTGATGTTCTTTTTGTTTATGGTTTTTGGCGGACATCACTGGTAGAGATTATGACCATGTGGCCTCCTGAGAAACTAGCGATGTAAGTTCATGAGTTTGAAACGGGTTGGAAGCCGAGGGAGGCGGCGTTTTTTTGGAGTCGTTTAATTTTCTTCTGGCGGTTTTTTTCTTCGGCTTTGGCCCAGACGGCGGGGTCGTAGGGTTCCAGATATTTGAGGAGGTGCCAGATAATGCGGGCCAGCTTGTGGGCCATGGCGGTGATGGCCTTGGGGGTGCCCAGGTCGGGCACAGCCCGGAGCAAAGCGTGGGTTTGGGCAAGTGTGGGGGCGTGTCGGACGCGTGCAGGGCGTTTTGCGCGCAAGGCATCAACACCTTGAATGGTTTGGTCTATATGTCCGCGTATAAATAAAGCGTCATATGTCGTTTTGTTTATTCGCGGACATATAGTTGGCACCTTTTATACCGAACTACACCAGGTTTGTTTCCGGGGGTTGAAGTCATTGGACCGTGACGCTTTTGGCCAGGTTACGGGGTTTATCCACGTCACAACCTCGGTTCACTGCAATGTGATAGGCAAATAATTGCAGGGGTACCGTGGCCAGCAAGGGATAGAGACATTCCAAGGCAGGAGGCAGTTCGATGACATGATCAGCCACCTTTTTGATGGCCTTGTCCCCTTTGGTGGCGAGGGCGCTGATGGGACCCTTTCTTGCCCGGATCATGGCCAGGTTGGCCATGGTTTTATCGTACATGGAATCTTGTGGAACCAGGAAAACGGTGGGGGTTTGCTCGTCAATCAGGGCAATGGGGCCGTGCTTCATTTCTGCGGCGGAATATCCCTCGGCATGAATGTAGGAGATTTCCTTGAGTTTCAGGGCGCCTTCCAAGGCAATGGGAAAGGTATAACCCCGGCCTAGAAAAAAGAAGTCCCTTGCGTGGGCATAATGGGCGGCGAGTTGTTTGATGTGCCGGCCCTGGGAAAGCAATTCCTGGATCTGTCCTGGAATGGCTTGAAGGGCATGGAGGATCTCGAGTGCCCTCTTGGCAGGCAGGTTGCGCAGGCGTCCAAGATGGATGGCCAGCATGGTCAGCACGGTGAGGGTGGAAACAAAGGCCTTGGTTGAGGCCACGCCAATTTCAGGCCCGGCGTGCATGTAAATGCCCCCGTCCGATTCACGGGCAATGGTGCTGCCCACGACGTTAACGATTGCAAGGGCGCGGTGACCCCGTCTTTTCGCTTCGCGCAGGGCCGCCAAGGTGTCAGCCGTCTCGCCCGATTGTGAAAGCACGAGCAGGACGGTGTTTTTTTCCAGCGGGCAATTTCGGTAGCAAAACTCGTGGGCAAATTCCACCTCCACGGGGATTTGGGCCAGTTCCTCGATGAGATATTCGCCCACCAAGGCCGCGTGCCAGCTTGTGCCGCTGGCTGCGATGATCAGGCGGTCAATGCCGCGCAGTTCGGCGGCGGACATGTTCAGTCCTCCAAATTTGGCCGTGGCCGCCTCAAAATCCAGCCGGCCACGCAGCGCGTTTTGAACCGTTTGCGGCTGCTCAAGGATTTCCTTGAGCATGAAATGGGCGTGGCTGCCACGTTGGGCATCTTCCTGTGAAAATTCCAGGTTGCTGATCTGCACATTGGCGGTGTCCGTGCCCAGGTTTTGCATGTCAAATTGCCCGGGGCGGATGGTGGCCACGTCATAGTCGTTCAGGTAAACGACCTTTTTGGTGTGAGCCACGATTGCATTGGCATCGCTGGTCACAAAATGTTCGCCATCCCCTATTCCAATGATGATGGGAGAGCCACGGCGGGCGCAAACTATCGTGTCTGGCGCATCCACGCAAATGACCGCCAGGCCGTAGGTGCCGATGATTTCCCTTAACGCATTGCAAACGGCCTGGGTCAGCCTGCCTTGACTGTCGTCATCGGTATTGGCTGGTTGAGAGCGGGATTTTCCGTGCTTGGCAGCGGACTTGAGAGGGGTTGCGATCTGCTTGGAGAGTTTGGCGTAAGCATCACCAATCAGGTGGGCCAGCACCTCGGTGTCGGTGTCTGAGGTGAAAACATGGCCATTGCGGATGAGCCGCTGCTTGAGAAAATCGTAATTTTCAATCACTCCGTTATGGACGACGGCGATGCGTCCTGTGCCATCGAGTTGCGGATGGGAATTTTTATCTGAAGGCACACCGTGTGTGGCCCACCGGGTGTGCCCGATGCCGAGTTGGCCGTGCACCGGGGAGGATTGCAGGAGCCTGGCGAGGCCCTCGTCAATTTTGCCTTTGCGCTTGCGAATTTCCAAGGATTGAGGCCTGGCAATGGCTACCCCGGCGCTGTCATATCCCCGGTATTCCAGCCGGCGCAACCCTTCCAGAAGGATGGGGCTGGCTGCTTTTTTTCCAATA
>DAIDJC010000314.1 GCA_027451565.1 Limisphaerales bacterium
TCGGGAACCCGGGGCCCGTCGTTTTCAGGGGACCTTTTCCAAAACATGGCAGGGAGTAAACCCCAGGGAGGTCGCAATGGCAAATCCCGGATGCGGCCAGATGCGACCGGATGGCAAGGGGCTTTATTCCCCAATATCATTTCAGGGAAGATAGCCTCATTCAGGACCTGACCAATGGGGGCAGGGCGGATGGGCAATTGTGGCCATTTCATGCCACATGACGTTCTGATGTGGCAAGGTTACGGTGGAGATGTCCCAGATTGGCAATGGAACCGCCTGTTTGCGGGGATGACACTGCGTTTGGGAAGTGGACAAAATGACGATGAAACTGAAATGCCAAAAAAAATGGAATCCTGCCTGGAGCCACGGGTTGTTTTCGAGGGGCCAGGGGCGGGCTTTCTCCGCGAATGGGGCCTTCACTTTGATTGAACTTTTGGTGGTGATTGCCATCATTGCCATTCTGGCCGCCATGCTTTTGCCGGCTTTGGCGAAGGCCAAGCAAAAGGCCAAGCAAACCGGATGCATTAGCAACATGCGTGAGATTGGCATTGCTCTGGTGATGTACAGCGGCGATTACAACCAGTATCCCGGTGATTTGCGCACGGCCAATAACACCTACGTTTGGCAACCGCGCCTGTTGTCGCTCATGGGGGGGAATAGGAATGCTTTTTTCTGTCCGTCTGCCTTGCAGCAGAGCGCCTGGGACACCAACTACAACAAAACTTTGGCCGGACCATCCGGGAATCTGGTGGTGGGGGAGAATGGGCAAATTGATTATTTTGGCATCTTGACCGGGGGCACCTCCAGCCAGGGAACGCGTTTTTCATTGGGTTACAATGATTGGGGCCTTCAAATCACCACACCGCAGCTTGGGCTGGGCGGCGACGTGGACGGGTCTCTTTACCAGGGGCCGGTCCGGGATTCCATGGTCCGGGTTCCTGCTCAAATGATTGCCATTGGGGACGTTCGTTCGGATGCGCCTGCGGGCACCGTCAAGTTCAACGCCAACATACATATTGCCGCCCAGAACTCGCCAAACCCGCAATTCCCCTGCAACCGGCATGATTTCCACACCGATCTGCTTTTTGCGGATGGCCATGTGGAAAGCCCGCTGAGGAACAATGTCATTGACCCTGCCAATATTTATTGGAGAGCCTGCTGGAATAATGACAATAATCCCCATATGGAAATCCCCAGTTGGTCCATTGCCAACACCTCGGCCTTGGAGCAATGATATCAAACCTGCGGAGGTCCCCGTCATGGGCCGCTTTTACTGACGCTTCCATCTTCATGAAAAAAATCAAAGCATCTCAAACCATCCACTGCCTGCTTGTGTGGATGACCCTCCTTGGCGCCGCATCGGGCCTGGCCCAGGCACAAGAACAAGATTTCAGGCCCCCGGCGGTCCCATTGGTCACTTTTGATCCCTACCTGAGCATCTGGTCCGAGGCGGACAAGCTCACGGACCGCGATACCCAGCACTGGACTCATCGTTTCCAGCCGCTGGCCAGCTTGATTCGGATAGATGGCCATGCTTACAGGCTCATGGGCGCGCAGCCCGCGTCGGTGCCGCCATTGCCCCAGGTGTCCCTCCAGGTTTTGCCCACACGCAGCATTTATGACTTTGAGGGCGCCGGGGTTCATGTGACCCTGACCTTTATGACCACGGCATTGCCAGGGGATCTCGATGCTTTTTCCAGGCCGTTGAGTTACATCACCTGGGACGCGCATTCAGTGGATGGGGCGCAACACTCCATTTCCATTTTTGACAGCGTCAGCTCGCTTCTGGCCGTGAATGAACCCAACGAGGCGGTGGAATGGAAAAGGTCCAGGGCGGGGGAATTGACGATTTTACGGGTGGGGACCCAGGAACAGCCGGTGTTGGGGTCGGCGGGCGATGATCATCGCATTGATTGGGGTTATGCCTATGTGGCGGCCCCATCGGCTGAAGCCACATCCGCCATGGGCGCCAGCGCGGCGCTCATGGCTTCATTTGTTCAAACCGGCGGGCTGCCGCAGGAGGAGGACAATCGCATGCCCCGGGCTGCCGGCGATGACACCCCGGCGCTGGCCTTTGATTTTGATCTGGGCCCTGTTGGGGCCGAAATTGTGGAAAGACAGGTGATCGTGGCGTATGACGAGGTTTATGCCATCAAATATTTCGGCAAGGATTTGAGGCCCTATTGGCGCCGCGATGGCATGGAACCCGGAAAACTGCTCCAGAAGGCCGCCCAGGATTACTCCGGTTTGGAATCCAAGTGCGAAACCTTTGACCACGACCTGATGGCGGACATGGTGAAGGTGGGTGGAATGAAATATGCGCAGATTTGTGCGCTTGCCTACCGGCAATGTGCGGCAGCCTGTGGATTGGTGGCGGATGCCAACGGGCAGCCGCTGTATTTCACCAAGGAAAACACCAGCAACGGGGACATGGCCACCGTGGATGTTTTTTTCCCCATGGACCCCGTGTGGATTTGTCTAAGCCCGACCCTGGCCAAGGCCACAATGGTGCCAATCTTATCCTATGCAGCATCCAGCCACTGGCGTTTTCCAAATGCGCCCCATGACCTTGGCACCTACCCGATTGCGCGTGGCACCGATGACGGAGGGGAAGGCATGCCGGTGGAAGAAAGCGGGAACATGCTGATTCTTTGTGACGCCGTCTGCCAATCCAAGGACAACGCTGATTTTGTGGGGCCGTGGTGGCCGCAGCTCACCCGGTGGGCACAGTATCTGGAAAAATACGGCTTGGACCCCGAGAATCAACTCTGCACCGATGATTTCATGGGGCATCTGGCGCACAACGCCAATTTATCCATTAAAGCCATCCTTGGACTGGCAGCCTATGGCGACCTGTGCCGGATGCGCGGGGACATGGATACGAGCCGCCGCTACATGGATCTGGCCCGGAAGGACGCAGCCCATTGGGTGAGCGCAGCCGCGGATGGCGATCATTACCGGCTCGGATTTGACCGTCCCAAC
>DAIDJC010000315.1 GCA_027451565.1 Limisphaerales bacterium
AACCCTATAAATGCGCCAAAATTTGCGGTGATACGAGCGGTAATTATCATCCTCATGGTGAGGCGGTTATTTATCCCACGCTGGTCCACATGGCCCAACCATGGGCCATGCGCGAACGCCTGGTGGAGGGTAAGGGCAATTTTGGTTCCATCGAGAACGATCCCCCCGCAGCCATGCGTTATACGGAGGCCAGGCTTACCCATCTGGGCGCCGCGCTGATGTCGGACATGGATCGCGACACGGTTGATTTCGTTCCAAACTATGACGAGCGGATGACGGAGCCGGCCGTGTTTCCCGCAGCTTTTCCAAACCTGCTGGTCAATGGCGGCACAGGCATTGCGGTGGGCATGGCCACCAACATGGCTCCCCACAACCTGGGCGAGGTGGTGGATGGAATTTGCGCCCAGATTGACCGTCCAGACATCTCCATCCCGGAATTGATGCAACACGTGAAAGGCCCGGATTTTCCCACGGGCGGCATCATTTGCGGCTTGGAAGGCATCCGCAATTACTTCCTGACTGGGCGCGGCAGCGTGAAGTTGAGGGGGCGCGTGGGGGTTGAGGAATTAAAGGGAAACCGGGAACAGATTGTCATCACCGAAATCCCCTACAACGTCAACCGGGCGGCGCTGGAAGAACGCATTGCTGAACTGGTGAATGAAAAAATCATCACCGAGATCAGCGCCATGCGGAATGAATCGGATGAAAACACGCGCCTGGTGCTGGAGCTCAAGCGCGATGCGAGCGCCAAGGTGGTGATCAACAATCTCTTTCAGCACACCCAGATGGAGGTGACCTTCAATGCCAACGCGCTGGCCATTGACCATGGAAAGCCCAAGACGCTGAACCTGAAGGAAATGATCCAGTGCTACATTGAGCACCGCCGCGAGGTCATTCTCCGCCGCACCCGCTTTGAACTGAAAAAGGCAGAGGAGCGAGCGGAATTACTTGAGGGCTATTTAATTGCGCTGGCCAACTTGGATGAATTCATACACATCATCAGGTCCAGCAGCAATCGCGAGGAGGCACGCGTTAAAATCCTGGCCTTTGAATGGACCCGTTCCCAGGTGGAAAAATGGGGCATCCTTATCCGGTCGGAGGCAAGGCTGGCCAGTGGGCGCTATAACCTGACTGAACGCCAGGTGGATGCCATTCTTGACCTGCGCCTGTACCAGCTCACCGGCTTGGAAATTGACAAGGTCGAGGCCGAATACAAGGAGTTGCTCGAACGCATCAAGGATTTGCTTGATATCCTTGCCCGGGAATCCCGCGTCATGGCCATCATGAAAATGGAATTGCTGGCCATCAAGGAAAAGCACGCCACACCGCGCCTTACAGAAATCCTGCCTGACGAGGGGGAAATGGCCATTGAAGATCTCATTCCCAATGAGGGGGCCATCATTACGCTCACGCATGGCGGCTTGATAAAGCGCACCGCCGTCAGTTCCTATCGCGCGCAGCGGAGGGGCGGCAAGGGTGTCATTGGCATGACCACCCGCGAGGGCGAGACGGCTGAAGACAAGGACTTTGTCGAGTACCTGTTCACTGCCAGCACTCATGATTACCTCATGTTTTTCACCAGCCTTGGCCGCGTTTATGTGGAGCGCGTCCACGAAATTCCAGACATGGTGCGCACCGCCAAGGGCCGCAGCATTGCCAACCTGCTCGAGTTAAAAGCGGATGAAAAAATCGCAGCCATGATCCGGATTTTATCGCGAACCGATGAAATGCGGCAGGACGTGACCTGGTCTCAGCCCGGTGAATTGTTTTTTACCACCCGCTTGGGGACGGTCAAAAAGACATCGCTGAGTGAGTTTTCAAACGTTCGCAAAGGAGGCATCATTGCCATAGGCATAGATTCCGGGGATGCCTTGATGGACGTCAAGCTCACGACCGGCCAGGATGAGGTGGTCTTGATAACCCGGTTGGGAATGAGCATCCGTTTTCACGAAAATGATGTGCGCTCCATGGGCAGGCCTGCCAGCGGCGTCAAGGGAATCACTTTGGACGCCGAGGATGCCGTCGTGGCCGCAGCAGTGGTGGTGCCGGATGCCAAACTCCTCGTCGCAGCGGAAAATGGCGTCGGCAAGCGTACCGCCTTTGATGAATACCGGGTTCAAAGCCGTGGCGGCAAAGGCATTATCACCATGCGAACCGGTGATAAAACCGGCGCCGTGGCCGGGGCTTTGACGGTGCGGGATTCAGATGAAATCATGCTTATCACCGTGGGCGGCCAAATGGTGCGCACATCCGTGGCCGCGATCCGGGAAACTGGTCGCAACACCATGGGCGTAAAACTCGTCAACCTGGACCCGGGGGACAAACTCCAGGCCATTGCCCAAGTCGTGGAGGAGGAACGCGAGCAAAACCCCGGTGATGCCCAGGCTTCCGCTGCGCGGTAAAAACACGCCACTCTTATTGCCTTTGTTCTTTAATAAGAAATGAGTTTTGAAGGGGCGATAAGATTGTTTGGAAAGGTTTAATAATTTGTTTTTGGCATCAAGTGGGCCAAGGTTTCCTTATGCCGCAGACGGTCGCTTGCGGCGATGCCAGAATCCGGGACGCAGATGGCTTCGGAATTGCCGAACCACACTCGCAAAAATTTTGCCATGCAAGCTGCGAGGACAGCAAACCAGGGCCGTAAGCTTTTCTGCCATCCGAATTTGAGATGGAGCCTG
Source organism: Limisphaerales bacterium (assembly GCA_027451565.1). Lineage (GTDB taxonomy): Bacteria > Verrucomicrobiota > Verrucomicrobiia > Limisphaerales > UBA11358 > UBA11358. The sequence continues at coordinate 2,679 of DAIDJC010000315.1, forward strand.
TTGGTTTTCTTTCTTTAGAGCATTTCCATCAAAAATATAGCGCTGCGCATGGTGTGAATAGGGCGACGACGCTTTTGCCCTTGGGCTTTGTTGTCTCCGTCGTTACAGCCCGCTACGGGGATGCGCCTACAGCTCCGCCTCTTCCAAGGCCAAAATCCCCAGTCGCAGCACCCTTCCCAATTTTCAGCCAGGCTCTAAGTCTAAAAATCCTCGTCGCCCAACATCCCATCTTTTCTGTCAATACTGTAAGACCATTCATTGGCATTTGTTCAAGTAACCTGGATTAAATTATTTA
>DAIDJC010000316.1:0-228 GCA_027451565.1 Limisphaerales bacterium
CAGTGAACGCATTCAAAGTGAGGATGCCCAGGGAAGGGGGACAATCAATCAACACCAAGTCATATTTTGCCGCGGCCACCACCGGCTCCAGGCACATTTTAAGGCGTTGCAGGTGTTGATCCATTCGTGCCAGCTCCACATCAGCCCCGCAAAGGTCCACTTCGCTGGGAATCATTTCCAAGTGCTCGCAGCAGGTGGTTTTGATCTTCTCCTGAAGCAGGCCTTCCC
>DAIDJC010000316.1:238-2972 GCA_027451565.1 Limisphaerales bacterium
GAGAACCCGATACACGCTCCCGCCTTCAACTTTTTCCAACCCCAACCCGCTGGTGGCGTTGCCTTGGGGGTCCAGGTCAAGCAGGAGCACTCTCTGGCCCAGAGCCGCAAGACATGCAGACAGGTTAACGGCGGTCGTGGTTTTACCCACCCCGCCCTTTTGATTTGCCACAGCAATGACTCGGGTTCGCACCGCAGGGATTTAAAGGCAATCCTTGGCCCGTTTCAAGCATGCATCCGCCTCCATCCCATTAATTCTCCATTCCCCAGCTCCCACAAGAATGCTCCGTAGGATCCGTGTAACTAAAAAGGCCTAAGACCAAGGCACGGCGAAGGCAGCAGGACCTGCTCCCCTGCCATTGCTGTTTTCATCATGGATGCGCTACCCGACCGCTACAACCCACAGTCATAATCCTCCCGCCACCACCTGCGTCTTGCACACCATGCTCGAGTACGCTTTGTTCGGTTTTGACGTCAGTGGGCGGAATAGGTGGATTAAAATCGGCTGAGTTCAAGTTGTGATCCGTGTGTCGCGGGTCTGGTGTCCCATCTGGCCGGCTGAAAACCATCTGTGCTTTTGAAGACCTTGGCCTTTATTCAAAAAGTCCATTTGGTTTGGCGTGGTTGTGACGCACCTCGGATTAAACCCTAAAAATGAAATTCAAAAGGCCAATCTGCCCCAATCCACCGGGCGCAAACTCTATGAGTTAGCTTTCAAGCATCTTGCCGCATCATGCCCCTTTTGATTTCGCTTTTCGGATTAAAAGTGAATCAAAAAGAGAAGAAAAAAGCTGCGCCTTTTTCAAACACTGAACGGGAAAGTAACTACAATGACTTCGGGCAAAATCTAGTGACCTGAACCGCCTGGCGAGTAGCTTGCCATTTGAAAGAGAGACGGGTCCTGGCCAAAAAAGGCGGATGATGGTTGCAGACTGGTCACTGGATTGGTGCTGACGGTGATGCCGCCGCCACTTGAAGCATCCGAGGGTGCCAAACCTGTGGGAACACTGGCACTGGCAAGAGGCGCAGACGCCTGTGGATTGGACTGGTCAACAGTGAAACTGGAGGCGATATCGCTGTCTGAACGGTCCGCCAATACCACTCCAAGAACAAGAAAAACCATCACGGATGTCGCCAAACCACCCACCAGTCCCGGACGGGAGTCAAAAACGGAAAGAAAACCTGTCAACCAGTTGGCAATCATCCCGTGGTCATTGGCTTTTCGGGCAGCTTGCTGCGCTTCAATGGCAGAAATCACCTTGCCGGAGAAACCCGAGAAATAACCCGGTGGCGGCACCTCATGCTGCTTCAACCTGAGCAACACCGTCAACGTCTCAAATTTTTGCTCGTTGTCTTTCATACAGATTTGGCATATTCAGCCAGGAAACCCTGCAATTGCTGCCTCGCATAAAACAAACGCGACCGGACTGTGCCCACGTTGCACCCTACGATTTCACCCACTTCTTCATGGGATAATCCCTGTATGTCGTGCAACACAACCACCATTCTATGGGAATCAGACAGCTTCAGAAGGGCCTCGTTCAATTTTTTTTGCAATTCCAACAAGCCCGCCTCCCGATGTGGCGTTTTGTGTGAAACCAAAGCCACCAAATCAGGGTCATTCTCCGCGTTAAAGTCCAAGTCATTGAGACTCAGGTGAATCTTATTTTTCCGCTGTTTAAGAAAGTTGATGGTCTTGTTGATGGCAATTCGGTAGAGCCATGTATAGAAGCTAGAACCGCCTTTGAAAGATTTTAGAGCGGAAAAAGCCTTGATGAATGCCTCCTGGGCCAGATCACTGGCATCCTCATGATTGGATGTCATGTGGTAAATTGTAGCGTATATTCTTTCTTGATAACGCTTTACCAAATCATCGTAGGCGGAAATATCCCCGTCCCGGGCACGCCGCACCAAATCACCCTCCGAAACGTCAGCGGTTAATTCCTTCTCTACGGTTGCAATAGGATCCGGCATAGACTTCAAGATGAAACCGCCAAAACGCCGGTTTGTTGCGAAAGAAAATCAGTTAAATTCAACAATCCTTCCTTACCACTGGAAGAAGGAAGGTCGCGCAAGGTTTGCCTGGCCTTGTCCAGATATTGACTAATGACCTCCACGGAAGGTGACAGGGTCTCATATTTTACCAGGAGGGCATTGACGGTGGGAAAATATTCTGGTTGCCAGTTCTTGATGGAATGTTCCAATGAAGCTCTTTCCTTGGCATTGGCGCGTTCCCAAGCCAGCAAAAGGGGCCAGGTGAGCTTGCCCTTGGCAAGGTCCGTGCCTAGGGATTTTCCTGCTCCACTTTCCGATCCGAAAAGATCCACGCAATCGTCATAGACCTGATAAGCGGTTCCCACCACGGATCCGTAGGTTCGGAGAGCCGCACGATGGTCTGCGCTGGCCCCGCTCAGGAAAGCGGCCAAATCACACGACAGGGTGAATAATTCGCCGGTTTTCATGTCAATCACCCTGAAATAATCGCGCCGGGCAGCTTCGAAATGGCCTCGCTGCTGTGTTTGCAGGATTTCCCCCGAGCAAACCGTATTTGTGGCCAGCGCCACCGCCCTGCATACTTCGGGGGTGGGATAGCTGGATGCGAGTTTGAGGGCCTGGGCAAAAAGACAATCCCCAAACAGCACCGCGATTTCATTTCCCCACTTTGCCGCCTGGACCTTCAACGACGGCAACTTCCTGGAGCAGGCGGGCGGCATCGAGAAGAACAGAGACAAGGT
>DAIDJC010000317.1 GCA_027451565.1 Limisphaerales bacterium
ATCCGCATCGCGGACCATGCTGAGCAACCCGGCAGGTTGTTAGGTGAGACCCAGGGAAACGGTTGCGCTCAATTCCACCCTCACGCGGGTGTGATCCCTGCGGATGAGCGTATATTGGGCATCCCGCAACACCCCCACCTTCAGGGCATGGGCTATATCCTGCTTGATCCGGTCATGGTCCTGTTCGGGTGTGAGATCAAAAATGGTTTTTTCGAGCAGATGCGCTGAATCTGTGTAGCCGAGCATTGAAACCGCCTGGCTGTTGGCGGTGAGCAGGCGTCCACGGGGATGGATCAGGAACACGGCGTCGGGAAGGATGTCTATCAACCGCCGGTGGTAAGCCTCGCTTTCCCTGAGGGCGACGGTTGTGCTATGCAACCTGACGAGGGTTTGGACCCGGGCCAGCAATTCGCGCAGGCTCATGGGTTTGACCAGGTATTCATCGGCCCCCAAGGCCAACCCGCTCACCTTATGGTCATCGCTCACCGCCTCGCCGGAACACAAGGCCACGAAAACATCCTGCAACCGGGGGTTTGTTTTGATGCGGCGACACACCTCATCCCCGCTGATGTCGGGCAACCTCACATCCAACAGGACAAGATCGGGAACACGGTGCTGGGCCATGTGAAGGGCTTGCTGGCCCGTATTGGCCTCCAGCACTTGGTAACCCGCATCCCTCAGCACGCTGCCAAAAAGCTGGCGAATCTCGTCGTTGTCATCCACCACCAATATGGTAACAGCCTTTTTCATCTCTCATTTTTTAGATGACGCACCGGCGCATCGCCATTTTGAGCGATGCAGTTTCGACCGCTTTGCATGCCGCAGGCCGAACGGGGATTGTGAATCAGCCGCGGCTAAAGGGAAATCTTTTTTATTCCGGCCCATTTTGAAAACTTGTGAGCGCCATGCTTTTGGCCCAGGACCAGCCACAAAGGCATGGAGGCAAGAGGGGCGGTCCATTTGGGGCATGGGGGTTTCAAAACCGATTATAACGGCTTACCACCGCCCGGACCAGCCAGCGGGGCAGGAACCGGGTTGACTGGACCAGCCATTGATTAGACCAGCCCGGCACCGCAATGACCCTGCCTTTTTGGTAAGCCATGACGCCGGCCTGGGCCACCTTCTGGCCGTCCATTTTTTTTCGTTCCCTTTTGCGCGGCCTGCCACCGCGCGCCACCTGTCCGAAATTGGACTCGGTGGGTCCGGGGCACAGGACGGAGACCCGCACGCCTGATCCGGCGGTTTCCGCTGCGAGAGCCTCGGTAAAAGATAAAACAAAGGCTTTGGTTGCGTAATAGACGGCCATGTTCGGCCCGGGCAGAAAACCGGCCACGGATCCCACGTTGATGATGCCGCCCTGGCGGCGCTCCAGCATGGCAGGCAAAAAAAGATGGGTTAAATGCACCAGTGAAGCCACATTCACCTGGACCATTTCCATCTGCCGGTCCAGGGCCAGTTGGGTGAATTCGCCCATGAGACCGAACCCGGCATTATTGACCAGCACATCCACATGCCAACCTGAATCCCTGACCTGGTTGAACAAGCTTAAAGAGTCATTGGGCCGTGCCAGGTCGCAGGCAAACACGGCCACTTCCACGCCGTGCTTTTTTTCCAGCTCCGAAGCAATGGCCTGCAATATTTCCTTGCGCCTTGAAACAAGGACAAGGCGACAGCCAGCTTCAGCAAAGGTTCGCGCCAATTCCAGGCCAATCCCAGAGGAAGCTCCCGTCACCAGCACGGTCTCTGACGCATTTTTCATCTCAAACGCCGGATGTCAGGCCTTGGGATATGATTAGAAGCGACGAAGGTCGTTGGTGCGGGTAAAAGAGGTCGCAACGCGGGATGTGAAGATATGGGATTCCCGCAGAACTCCGGAGTTCTTGAGCAGCGCTCAGGCGTGGCACCTGCCACCCGGATCCATTGTCCTATAATGCCGCTCATCACCATTGGCAGACGGGTTACTAATGGTTGTCCAAGCCAAACCTGCCCGTCAAGGGCCAGTAAACAAAAAAGGATTTTCCTATCACGGCATCTTCCGGAATGGGTCCCCAAAACCTGGAATCCAAGCTGTTACAGGTATTATCTCCCATGGGCATGCAATCCCGGTCAGGCACATCCACCACGGTCTGGCCATCCGGGAAATAGGGAAGCCCGCCGGGGCCACGCAACAGGCTGAAGATATTATATTCCCGGGCCACGGCGCCATTCAGATGGCCGCTCCATTGGCTGTCCCTGGGCGGCTGGGCCGGGTCAAAACCATAAAGATGATCAAAGTGCGGCGTATTTTTATCAAGGCGCACACCATTGATGACCAGATGGCGGTCGTCACCAATCTGAACCTTTTCCCCGGGCAAGCCCACCAGTCTTTTGATGTAAAATTCATTGTCAGGGATGCCATAAATTTCCCTTTTCTCCTCGGGTATGCCAAGCGTCTCGAACACGATGATATCCCCGCGCCTGGGGGCGTGGAAATTGTAAGTCAACCGGTCCACAAACAAGTGGTCACCGGCTCCCATTTGCAATTTGATGACATCCTCGCCCTTGTGGAAGACCCGTCCTTTCAACAGCCCCGCCCGATAGGACAAGGGGTTGATGCCTTGGGGCGTTTCCCCGTAGTCAGGCGGGAACCACAGGGTATGAGTCTGCCCGGCAAAAACAAAATTCTGCCATAGGTTGAAAATTAAAAAGTGTTGGACTGGTCCGACCGATTCAATGGAGCCATCCACTGGCGCCACAAAGTGAATGTAAGAAATGCCCTTAAACCAGGCGGCGACCCTATTCCAACCCTCTGGAATGATCATTTTTTCCTGCTCCTCAGACGCCTTGCCAAACTGGGCGCGCGCCTTGTCATCCTCGCCGCTGTTGAGCGCCTCCCACATGGGGGTGTAATCCGGCGATGCGGTGATCCCGAA
>DAIDJC010000318.1 GCA_027451565.1 Limisphaerales bacterium
CAGTGCCGCCAAGGATCAGGCTGCCATTGATCGTGAAATCATCCGCCTCCTGAACGCTGGCCCTGCCGGATACGGTCATGTTCCCGGAAATGACCATGGGCGTCAAACCATCCCCGTAAGTGTCCTGGCCTATTTCCCCATTATACAAGGTGCCGCCCCCGCTCAGCACAAGGTTGAAATAGTTCTGGTGCTTGGCCCAAAACGCGTTGCCGGAATAGATGACCGTGTTGCCTGCGGCGCTGGCATCCAGCAACCCCAGTTGTTGCGTGCCATTGGCCTGCGCGGAATCACCCACCACCGTCAAGGTGGCATTCGCACCCATGGTCACCGTTCCTCCATCGTAAATAAATTGCACGCTGGCATTCGTGGAAACAGTCACGTCTATTCCTGCCGGGATGTCAGCATCGTCATTGGTGCCCGGCACAGTGGCGCTGTTCCAGATGGTGGGGTCCCCCCAGGTTCCGCTGTTGGTTGCGGTAATGTCCATGGATTGCAGCAGGCATTGTGATGCGATCAATGTGGCCAGCATGATGGAGGTGGCATAAAGATTCTGTTTGGCATTCATGATTGGGATGGATTACGAAAGTGTGTTGGTTTGGTTGGGATTAAAAAGGAGTTTGAAATAGTCATGGGCTTGTGATTTCCGATGGCGCGTCCGCCAGCATGAGTGAGCGCCAATAAAAAAGCCGCCCCCGATGGGCGGCTGGCATGCCTCCACGGTCTTACTGGCGCCGACGCAAAAGCCATATGGCTGCGCTGCCAAATGCGGCAAAGGCGAAAGTGGAGGGTTCGGGCACGGCCGCGGTCTGCAAGGTGATGCTATTGAAGGTGATGTCGTAGTTGCCGGAGACATTGGCCGGATCCAATTGCAGGTTCAATCCATTGATCACCGCGCCATTGGCCACATTCGCCTGGTTGGCACTTTGCAATGCAAATGTCTTGCTGTAGGAACCGTCGCCATTAATGGTATAGCCGGTGCCATAATAGTCCACCCCGCCAAGGCTGTCATCCAAGGCAAACAAAACATTCACGGGTCCTGCAAACGTGCCTGAATTGAAGGTGAAATTAAAAACAACCTGCGTATCCGCCGGATTATTGGCCGTGACATTGTTGGCTGGGATGGCGTAGTAGAGAGTGCTGAAACTGCCGCTGCCCCCCGGGGCATTGATTTCAAATCCAGTTGAAGTGGAACTGCTCTCGGAAGCATTCCAATCGCCAGTGTAACTGGCATTGGCAGGCACAATGTTCAAGTATTGGCCTCCGGTGATTCCCTGCGCCGAAACGCGGGAGATATTCATGGCCACCAAGGCACACGCGGTTGCTGCCAGGATCTGGTTTTTCGTTTTGGTTTTCATGGTTGTTTGTTTTAAACGGGTTGATGGGTTGACGGGTTACGTTAACACCCTACGATGGGACTGGTTTTTTCGGTAGTCGCATGAAGTGGTGACAACCCGTGGAGTGGCTGGTTTGCAGGCAAAAACAACTTTTTCAAAATCATCAGGCCGGTTTGGCAGATTGCGGTGCAGCCGGATTTTCCGGCTTTGAGGGGATTGGGCGCCGGCTTGAAACAGACATTCTTGTCTTGTCAGATGGGTGGAAGTCTTTAAGCTGCCATTGTTGGCGAAGTATGAGCAACAACCGCAAATCTTGGGAAACTTTTGAAGCCATGCGCGCCGCTGCACAGTCGGGCGATGCGCAGGCGCAATGTTACATGGGGGTCTGTTGCCAAAATGGGCAGGGGGTGCAGCAGGATTACCAGGAGGCCGTGAAATGGTTTCGAAAAGCTGCCGACCAGAATGATCCGGTTGCCCAATGTTACCTGGGGGTGTGCTACCTGAGCGGGGCCGGGGTGCCGCAGGAATTGAGCGAGGCTGCCCGCTGGCTGAAGGAAGCCGCAGAACAAGGCGATCCCGCAGCGCAATTCAATTTGGGCACACTTTATGAAACCGGCCAGGGGGTGCCCCTGAACTATGCCGATGCCCTAAAATGGTATCGCGAATCCGCCCAGCGCGGGTACCCGGCCGCGCAGTTTAACCTGGGTGTATTTTATGAATCTGGCCAGGTGGTGGAGCAAAACTATCGCGAAGCGGCAAAATGGTATCTCGCCGCCGCCGAGCAGGAGCTTGCCCCTGCACAGTGCAACCTGGGACTTTGTTACCAAACCGGTCGAGGCGTGGAGAAAAACCCGGCTGAGGCCATGCGTTGGTTCCTGAAGGCCGCCCGCCAAGGCGATAAAACCGCACAGCATAACCTAGGCATTCATTTTGCCCAAATGGAGGCAACTGAAACTGCGGCCAGGCAGGCGCAAGAGGAAAACCCTCAAGATAATGGCGCCCAATAAAATTCCCCTTGAGGCTGCTCCTCAGTGATCTTCAGTCAAATCCTTTAATTTTTTTGCTGCCAAACCAGAATTCAGGACATCATTGGCCAGTTCCCGCCCCGCAGCCAATGAACGGCTTTTTTCAGCCACCCACAACCCCGCAGCCGCATTGAGCAACACGGCTTCACGTCGGGCGCCTTTCTCCTGGCCGTTCAGCAGGCGTCGAATGATTTCTGCGTTTTCATGCTTGTCGCCCCCCAGCAAATCCTGAAGGGTGGTTTGCGGATCGGCAGGCCACTCTGGCGCTGAGGTGGACACATTCAGGCCATGGCATTGATAAAATTCAGCAATAGTGTTGTCTCCCAGGGCGGAAAGCTCATCCAGGCATAATGGAAGGGTGGTTCCAGAGGGAAGCCGGGAGGGATCTATCCGTCCGCAAACCACCATGGCTCTCCGAACCTCCAGTGTTTGGAGGACCTTCGCCAGGGGCTCGCACCATTGGGGACGAGGCACCCCGAGGACCATGGCTGAGGGAAGTGCCGGGTTTAACAGGGGGCCCAGGAGATTGAAAATG
>DAIDJC010000319.1 GCA_027451565.1 Limisphaerales bacterium
AGCACCGCGGCGTTGGTCAGCGCCCGGTGCGCGGGACCGTTCTGCAGCGTGGCGTGCAGCACGTCGAGCGTGGAGAACAGCCGGTTCTGCAGGCCGGCGAGGTCGAATGCGTTGAGTTTGGCCAGCAGGTTGGTGCCTGCACCCGAAAGCTGCCGGGTGATCTCAAAACAGAATGCGCCAAAGCCGCCGCGATGTTCGCCAAGAAACAGGCCATTCAAATAAACGTCAGCCACCAAACTTGCGGCCTCGAAGCGTAAAAAATAACGCTTGCCGGATTCAGGCTTGATATCCAGTTCACGCCGGTACCAGCCCGGGCCCCTGTAATAGGCCTTGCCCTCCTGAGCCTCCTGCCAGCCCCAATTGTGCGGAATGGTGACGCTTTCCCAGGCCCGGTCATCAAAAACGCTCAACTCGGCCCCGGCATTATCCCCGGGTTTAAAGAGCCAGCCAGAGTCCAGCAACAGGCTTTGACGCGCCATCCCGGTGGTTGAAAGAAAAACCAGCAACGAAACCGATATTGCGAATATTGCAAAATCTGATGTTGGGCGCATGAGGCAGTCTGCGCCATTGAGTTTGGCCATTCAAACACGAATTCTTGCGACTTGACAAGTTCGGTTGAAAGACCTTAGAAATGGAATTTGCCCAGCCCTGCATCCACTGGAGCAGACGCATCCTACACAAGGCTTCCTTTTGGTCCAGAGACATCGGGGCGGTGCCAAAATCCTCAAACATTGGCCATTCCCTGATGAGCGAAGTCTTTTCCTGCTGCCGCATGCCCGGCCAGTTGAGAAACCTGGTTTTTGTTTGGGGCGCTCTGCCCGTCCGCAGGCGGGCGCCGTTTGGCCGAGAAGCCTCGCTGCCCTTGCGTAAAGACTTTATAAGACTTTATTCCAATCACAAGCAATGCCTGGCCAACCTCAACGCAACCTGAAATTCAAAGCAAAAAACAAAAAAGTTTCCACCATCGAACCTTGACGCCATCATGTATTCCCAACACATTTCTCCAAATGCAAAGAAAGATCTGTATCTTTCTCATCCTATTGACGGTCGCAATCCGGGTGCCTCTTCTGGGTATTCCCTTTGAGCGGGATGAGGGAGAATACGCCTACATGGGCTGGCGGCTGGATCATCATGAACTTCCTTACAAGGATTGGATTGACCAAAAACCTCCTGCCATCTTTTGGGTTTATCATTGGGCCTTCAAGTTGCCCCTGGATCCCATTCGCGCCGTGCATTTGGTGGCCCTGCTCTTTGCCGCCGCCTCTGCCTGCGCGCTGTTTTTCCTCGCCCTCCGCTTCCTGGAGCAAAAATGGGCTGTGCTTGCCGCCCTTTTATTTGCCCTTTTCTCAATTGATCCCCTGCTCTACGGGACCGAAGACAATACGGAAATGTTCATGCTCCTGCCGCTCATCCTGTCTGTGCTTTTTTTCTTCTGGGCAGCCTCATCCTCCCGCCGCGAAATCATTTTTGCAATCACTGCCGGGGCCTTGATAGGCCTCTCCACCGCATTCAAGCAGGTCGCCGCAGTCCAGTGGCCCTTTCTGGTTTTCATGTTCCCGCTCTTTTGCGAGGCGCAAAGATCAATCCGGCGCACAGCATCCTTCGCCGTTTTTTCCGCGGTGGGCATTGCCGCTGTCTGGGGGGCGATTTGTGTGTATTTCAGCCTGCGTCACGGGTTTGGCGACTTTGTTTACAGCGTATTCACCCACAATCTTGAATACGTCAAGGGCCTCTCCGGATCGGACCGGCTGCACTGTTTGGAATCCTCCCTCAAAATCCTCGCCTGGGATGAATGGCCGGTTTGGCTCTTCTCCGTCGTCGGCCTGGCATGGATGTTGAAAAGCCGGAGGTTTCGGGCATTTCTATTTTTTCTGGCATGGTGGATGGTCAGTGCAGCGGGCGTGAGCGCAAGCGGCTACTATTTTCCCCATTATTTCCAACAACTCCTCCCCGTTCTGTGCCTCACCACCGCCTTTGGGGCCGATGCGCTTGATCGTCTGGCCGCTTGGAAATCGGTTTCCCCCTTGCTTCGCCGAGCCGCGCTGGCGACCGTCTGCCTGGCTCCGGTTGCCATGATTTTGCTCAGGATCACGTTCCTGTATTCCAACGCCGAGGCGGTCAACATCATCTATCCAGGCAGCCACTTTGCCGAAAAACAAATCCTGGCCCAACGCCTTGCCCAAGTGACCCGGCCCGGCGATAAGGTCTTCATTTTTGGCGCCGAGCCGGAAATGCTTTTTTACGCCCAACGCGTTTCCGCCACGCGGTATATTTTTCTATTTCCCCTGTTCGGCCCTTATTCGGATGCCAAGGCCAGGCAAATCGCCACCATAAAAGAGATTACCCAAAACGATCCATCCGCAATGGTCTTCCTCCCAAACGAACTTTTTTTCATGCCCGGCTCCCAACAATATTTTTCAGAGTGGAGCGAAAGCTACCAGTCGCAGAATTTTGACACGGATAGCTGCCTGGCCATCAATCCAGCGGGGCAATCCGTGATTGTCACCGATATTCCCCATCAAAATCCTGACGCCACAAAAGGCCTGGTGTTTTACGGCACACTCAGCGTGCGCAAAACCCCCGTTTCAGGGGCAAGGTAATCTTCTGCGTGAGCGTTTGCGCCATAGCCTGCATGGCAGCCGCCTAACCTGCAGAATGGATTCGATGTCCCAGCTTGGCGGCGGGGTAAGCCGTCCAAGCCCCATGGCGTTGAGGAGCGCGTTGCGGCATTAGGCGGAGGGTTGGGCCAACCCGCAATCATAACGCCCGCCACAGTTAAACAGTCTGCTGCAACCCGGCGCACGCAGCAGGATGAAAAAGCAGACGTCTTTGAACGCCACGGTTTCGATTCCCGGAAAAGAAGGCGGCTCAAT